>NZ_JANEWI010000014.1:0-107037 GCF_028069775.1 Citrobacter sp. Igbk 17
GAATTAGTAAATAGAAGGGAAATAAAAAATAGATTGGATATATAAAACATCTTAAAATCGCCAGCGCGTGGTCCACGATTTTATGTAATAGGTTTCAGCAGAAAAACCAATCCAATTAGTGAGCCTGCTAAAACATGGTTTTTGGAATATTCAAGATCGCTCATATATGAATACCCCGCAATGGCAATGCCACCACTACGGGGTCACGAACTTACTCCTTCACCACAATCAACGGCTCGATATCGCTCTCTTTTTTAATCACCAGCGACTCGTCACCGCGCAGGCAGGTCCCGCCGTAGTTACCACCTACGGTGAAGGTACAGACCTGAATATATTTACCGGCAACCTTTGGCAGACACCAAAGTTGCTGATAAATGTTTTTCTGCTCGGCAAACTTACCGCTGGTTTTATCCAGCAACTCTTCCTGGTGGCTAACCAAATCGATGTTGTTACCGCAGCGCCCAGCTATCGGTTTCACCGCATAACCCGTTTTCGCCAGCTCATCATTCACCGTGAAATCCGTATCCAGCAGATAGCGATGATGAGGGAAGAGCTGCCACAGAATCGGCAGAATCGCTTTGTTCCCTGGAATCACTGTCCAAAGTGGTTCAAATACCAATACTTCCGGGCGCAACAACACGTCTATCAAGCGCACTTCCTGCTGAGTATGTCCGGTACGAATCGGCACAGCCGCATATTCAGTTTCACTCACCTCACGCACCTGTTCAATCGCGGTTTCCCACGCCCAGGTTTTCCAGACACAGTTCACCAGACGACCGTCACCATCAATCAACTGGCCCGCATCATCCCACCGCAATTCGTCCAGACCACGCAGGATCTTACTTTCGAAACCAGCCTGGTGCAGAGCCTGCTGCATAAACTGCGCATGGTAGTTCTCCTCAATATCCTTATCCTGCATGATATGAACGAAAGGACGCGCACGGCTGTGTTTCCATGCCCCTGCCAGTTCATTAATCAGTCCTTCTGCCGGGTTGTGCCCATGCCCGGTATAACCCCGCTCAGCCCATCTTTCGAGGATCAGACCGGCTTCGGTATGGCAGGATGCGGAATCGGCGTTGTACTCGTACACTTTCAACCCACGCTCATCCATACAGAAATCCATGCGCCCCGTAATCATATGATGACGACGCCGCTGCCAGGATAAGCGCAGACGCGGCCAGAGGATTTTCGGGATATCAAACAGCGCCAGCAGGTTATCGTCTTTCAGCACCTTGTCGGTAGCGTGCAGATACATCAGGTGCAGTTCGTTGGTCGCTTTAATCAGCTCCTGCTCTGCACTTTCGGTAATCGTAAAGTACTGATGCGGATCCTGATTGATCACATGACCGTTCGCCAGCACGTAGGCTTTTTGCAGCGGGTCCTGCTCATCGAGCCACTTACCGTCAAACTGCCCGTTATCTTCCAGTCGTGCGCCGCCAATTTTCAGCGAGTCATTGGCGAACTCCGGCTGCGGCAGGCTGTGACGAGTGTCGTCAGTCTGGATCATCCAGCCAAGGATGGTGGTGTCATCAAAAGTGTCACGCAGCGTGTAGCAGCCATTTTCCACGACCATTTCCAGCTCGCGTGTCCACTGCTGCCCTGGCGGCAGCGGCGTATGAATCACGTTCTGCTCGGCAATACGGATTTTGTTTTCCAACAATTGGGTGACGACTGCCACATGCCCGGTGTCTTTAAATTCGCCGCCTTTCTGCCAGATAAGCAGAGCACCTGCAACCGGCGCACGAGGCGAACCATTCGGGAATGCCTGTAACGGCAGGATGTTGTCATTCACCACTTCTCGCAGGAAGCGCAAGGAGAAGATCTCCCAGGCCATACCCACATCCGTGAAAACGACGCCATAGTTGAGGAAGAGAAAACGGCGTGCAAATTCTACACACTGCCATTTGTGGCCCATATATTCGTCGTCGATATAGCTACGAAAAGCAGCATCATCGTCGTAGTCCCGTGGGTCGAGGGAGCTGTAATCTGAAGAGTAGATTGCTACGCCGCCTGGGGCGTAGCCCAATAATGTCCCGAATGGGGCATCCTGAGTGGTCGTTCCTTTGCTCATGCACCTTACCTCAAAACAATACAGCCTGAGCAGGTTGGCGTGAATTTTTCGCTCTGATTGCCTGCTCTGCGACACTAACCGGACAGAGGTCGACCTATCATACACCTCAACGCAGCGGCTGGCGCTCAGAGGCGAAAAATTCACAGCAGGAACTACGCTTTCTTCAACATCACCGGTACGCTTTTATACGCCGGAGTTAAGCTTTCAGTGTCTACCGCATCCAGCGACAACAACACATTCGCTTCCGGCAGATAAGCACCAATAGAGCCCGCTGCCATGTTGTAAATCACCACCGTTAGCCCGTACATCACGCGATCGGCACAGGGCAACCCCTTATCGTCCAGCGCCTGAACGTCGACAACATCCCCCTGACTCAGCCCACGAGCCGCTGCTTCAGTGGCACTCAAAAACACCACATCGCGCCGACCGGTAATACCTCGATAGCGATCGTTCATGCCATAGATAGTGGTGTTGTATTGATCGTGACTGCGCAACGTAGCCAGAACCAGCGCGTCAGCAGGTTGGTTTTCCCGCACCACGGCCCGTTGGCGGCTGACGATAAAGTTGGCTTTACCATTCTCCGTATGCCATTCACGACGTGAGGCTGGTGTATCCATACGAAATCCGCCAGGAGCAGTAATACGCGCATTGTAATCGTGGAACGCCGGAATCACAGCTTCAATGGCATCGCGGATCAGCGCGTAGTTTCCAGCTAACGTCTCCCAGTTCACCGGCGAGTGAGGCAGCGTGGCGCGTGCCATTGCCGCCACAATTGCCGGTTCAGACTTTAACCATTGCGAAGCGGGTTTCAGCCCACCACAGGAGGCGTGTACCATCGACATTGAATCCTCGACGGTCACCGACTGAATGCCTGTCGCTTGCAGATCGCGTTCCGTTCTGCCCAATGCGGGTAGCAGATAGTTATGTTTAGCCAACAGCAAATGCGATCGATTAAGCTTGGTTGCGATATGGACCTGCATATCGAGTTTTTTCATCGCGGCGAAGGTACGCTGTGGTTGCGGCATCGCCACCGCCAGGTTTCCCCCCATGCAGATAAGCGCTTTCGCCTCTCCCCGCTCAATTGCCCGAATACTCTCCACGCTGGAGCGGCCATGCTTGCGCGGAACGCGGATAGAGAAATGCGCTTCCAGGCGTTGCAAGAAGTCTTCGGATGCTGCCTCGTTAATCCCCACAGAACGGTCACCCTGCACGTTCGAGTGGCCGCGCAGCGGGCAGATCCCTGCGCCCTGCTTGCCCATATTACCTTTCAGCAACAGCAGATTGATCAATTGCTGAACGTTCTCAGTACCGTTTTTATGCTGGGTGATCCCCAGACCGTAGCAGATGATAGTCGCGCGGGACTTGTTGTAACTGTGTGCCAGGTCTTCCATCTGGCTGCGCGTCAGGCCAGAGTCCAATTCCAGCGTCGCCCAGCTACACTGGCGTAAATCGTCATACAGCGCCGAATAGCCATCGGTATGTTCATCGATAAAGGCATGATCGAGACAAGGTTGTCTGTTCAACAAGATCCGCGCTTCATCCATCTCGATCAGCGCCTTCATGATGCCTTTAAGCAATGAGGCATCACCGCCCATTTTGACCTGGTAGTAGTCGTTGCTGAGTTCCGTTGCCTGGCCGGTGAACATCTCTTTCGGACTCTGCGGGAAGCTAAAGCGCTCAAGCCCTCGTTCGGTCAGCGGATTGATGGAGATAATCTTAGCCCCGCGTCTGGCAACATCGCGCAGCGTGGTGAGCATGCGCGGATGGTTCGTGCCGGGGTTATGTCCTATGCAAATCACCAGTTCGCAATGGTCAAAATCATCGAGTTCAACGGTCCCTTTCCCAAGGCCAATAGCCTGCGTTAACCCTGCACTGGTAGGACCGTGGCACATGTTTGAGCAATCCGGAAAGTTGCTGCTGCCGTATTCGCGGGCAAAAAGTTGGTACAGGAACGCCGCCTCATTTGACGTTCTGCCGGAGGTGTAAAACTCAACCTGTTGTGCTGAGTCATAGCTGCGCAGACGCTCGCCGATTTCCTGAAACGCGATATTCCAATCCACGGCCTGCCAGGTATCCGACGCTGCATCGTATTTCATTGGATGCGTCAGACGACCTATATTTTCCAGCTCATAATCGCTGTAGTGCCAGAGTGTGGAAACCGGGTGACGGCTGAAAAATTCCGGTGACGCTTTCTTGCGGGTTGTTTCCCAGGACACGGCCTTAACGCCGTTTTCGCACAGCTCCATTGGCGCACGATGACCCGGGTCCGGCCACGCACAGCCCGGACAATCGAACCCTTTCACCTGGTTCATTTTGAACATCGCGATAATGTCGCGTACAACAGCCTTTTGCGAAAACACCGAAGCAGTGACGGCTTTTACCGCGCCCCACCCACCTGCCGGGCCCTGATAACCGCTAACTCCTGGAACACCATTTTTCATTGTTACTGCTTACTGACCGCCAATTATTGATGGTGAGTACGGTAGCAATTTCCGTCCAATATTGATTTCCTCTTCATGGAGTACAGTCTGGGTACAATGAACGGGTTAGTTTTATCTTCCCCTTTCAGCACAAAGCGACATAAAGTCCCAATCTGTTAAATTGAGTTCTACCTAGCTGCTACACTGCTTCAACACAACCACTCAGAAGGCAGGTCAACATGTCAGACAACACTTATCAGCCCGCGAAAGTCTGGACGTGGGAAAAATCAAACGGCGGTGCATTCGCCAATATCAACCGCCCGGTTTCCGGTGCAACGCATGAGAAAACGCTACCGGTCGGCAAGCATCCGTTGCAGCTGTACTCGCTGGGTACGCCAAACGGTCAGAAAGTGACGATTATGTTGGAAGAGTTGCTGGCGCAGGGTGTAAAGGGTGCGGAATACGATGCCTGGATCATTCGCATTGGCGATGGCGATCAGTTCTCCAGCGGCTTTGTTGAAGTGAATCCAAACTCTAAGATCCCGGCGCTACGCGACCATTCACAAAATCCGCCGGTACGTGTATTTGAATCTGGTTCGATCCTGCTCTATTTGGCAGAAAAATATGGTTATTTCCTGCCGCAGGATTTGGCAAAACGCACCGAAACGCTGAACTGGTTATTCTGGTTACAGGGCGCGGCCCCCTTCCTCGGTGGTGGTTTCGGCCACTTCTACAACTATGCGCCGGTTAAAATTGAGTACGCAATCAATCGCTTCACAATGGAAGCCAAGCGTTTACTCGACGTGCTGGATAAGCAACTTGCACATCATCAGTTTGTAGCGGGAGATGAGTACACCATTGCCGATATGGCGGTCTGGCCGTGGTTTGGCAATGTGGTATTGGGGAATGTCTATGATGCGGCAGAATTCCTTGATGCGGGTAGTTACAAGCACGTTCAGCGCTGGGCAAAAGAGATTGCAGCACGTCCGGCAGTTAAGCGTGGTCGCATTGTAAACCGCACTAACGGACCGCTGAATGAGCAGCTTCATGAACGCCATGATGCCAGCGACTTCGATACCAATACCGAAGATAAACGTCAGGGTTAAAATGCCTGATGGCGACGCCCCGGCGTCGCCATCAGGCCAACAAAGACGCCATACCGTAGGCCGGATAAGGCGTTTGCGCCGCCATCCGGCATAAAATCACGCGCTGGTGACGTCATACTCCATGCGGCGAAGTGCATCCAACGTGAATTTAGCTTCATCTTCGTCAATGATGCTCATGGCGAACCCTACGTGCACCAGCACCCATTGCCCAACCAGTTCGGCAGGTTCGCCTTCACAAATCAGGGCAATATTAACATCACGCTTGATGCCGCACACTTCAACCTGCGCAAGCTGGTGAATATCTTCACCAACGGCCAGAACCTGACCAGGGACTCCAATACACATATCTGACTCCGCCCCATAGCAACCTATGGGCTATTCGACTTCAATACTTTTCACTTTCAGTGAATCGCCAGCATCTACCCGCAGGCGATCGCCCTGACAGAGAGGGCACTGTGCATCATGCTGGGTGATCTCTACGACCTGACTGCAATCCCAGCACCAGGCCTGGGCGGGTTTGTAATCAATATGCAGTTCACATCCCTGCGCCAGTGTTCCCTGGCAGACGATGTCGAAACTGAAACGGACGGCACTCTCTTCAACACACGAGAGTGCGCCAATTTCCAGCCAAACGCCGGTAACGCGTTTTACATCGTGCTGCTCTGCCTGCTGCTGAATAATCTCAACCGCGCCCTGACAAAGAGACAGCTCATGCATTTTCGCAGTTCCGCCGGCCCAACAGTAGCGCACGACGCCCCATCTGCGGCGCATTCGGGTCACTTACCGGTAGCGATAACACCATCCGCGCACAATCGTCAGCCAGGCGAACACCTTCCTGCGCCGACAGACTATGCGAAAGCGGCGACATCAGCGAGCAGGAGAGGTATTGCGATACACCATCCAGTTCACCCACGGTAAAGGTCATCTCGCCATACGGCAGACGCAATCCGATTTTTTCGCTGACTTTACGCACGGGCCAGATCTGATCCGGCCCTGGGAAAATCAGTGCACTGAGCATCCAGGGCGTGATAACGCATCCCGTCCACTGCCCTTCAAACAGCGTAAAATCAGAGACATACACCGGCATATTCGGATGCAGGAAAGAAAGATCGTGCATCGAACGTCGGGAAACCTCTTCAAACGCCGCCTGAATTTGCTGCTTCGGGGCTGTCTGAAAGCCTAAGAACTCCTCAGACATGAGCCGCCTCCCGAGGGATCGCTTCAACGCCAGATTCGCGAAGCGCATCAAGAACCTGCTCAAGCGCAGGTTCAATCATCGCTTCAACCGTCGGTGTCAGCCCAATATGCGGTTCCAGCGATTCCGGAATGATACCCACCAGGGTCAGTTTTTTCGGAAACTCGCCGGTAAAACGCAGGGCCGACAAAACGTCGGCCAGGCCAAGCTGGTGCGGTGAGATTTTGTTGGTAAACAACGCCGGAATCTCTTCGTCCCGCAGGACCATCATCGTTCCCGGCGTGTTTTTTCTCGACACAATGGCGTCAGCGATAATCAGATGATCTCTGTTCGCCATATCGCCGAGAAGCTCCATCCCAGCCGTACCACCGTCCAGAACATCAACATAGTCTGGCAGGATGTATCGTTGTTCTAATGCCTCAACGATACGTACCCCGATGGCTTCATCGGTCAGCAAAATATTGCCGACCCCTAAGACTAATATCCGCATTACAGAACCTTAACTGAGACCACTTCGTTCCCGTCAACGTCCACCACATGCACCGCACATGACATACAAGGGTCGAAGGAGTGAATGGTACGAACCACTTCCAGCGGTTTGTTTGGATCGGCAATTGGTGTACCGACCAGCGAACGCTCGTACGGTCCCACTTCATCATTAAAGTTACGTGGGCCGGAGTTCCAGGTTGACGGAACAACCGCCTGGTAGTTGCTGATAATGCCGTCTTTAATCACCATCCAGTGAGAAAGCATACCGCGCGGCGCTTCAAGGAAACCTACACCTTTGAATTCGCCTGTTGCCGGGATATCCGGTTTCACGAAGGTGGTGTGGTCACCTTTACCGATGTTCACGATCAGCGCGTTGTACTGATCCTGCAGAACATTCTGCAGTTCACAGCAGTGAACGGTGCGACCAATGATACGACCCAGCGTAGAGTGCAGCTGCGAAACTTCGATGGTTTTACCCGTCAGCTTGGTGTAAATCGCGATGATTTCATTCAGCTTGGCATGAGTAGACTCGCGCTTAGCAGCAAGTTTACACAGCATGTTGGCCAGCGGACCCACTTCAACCGTTTTACCGTAGAAGGTCGGTGCTTTAACCCAGGAGTATTTGCCATCATCTGACCAGCCGGTGTAATCAGGAACCGTTGTGCCTTCCCACGGTGCCTGCGGTGCTTCGTCTTTGTACCACGCGTGTTTCGCACTCTCCTGAATCCCTTTAATCAGGTATTCATCGGAGTGAGAGGTGATCGGACGATAAGTCGACAGATCAGCATCGGTGATATAACCGCCCGGGAACAGGAAGCTACCGTTTTTACCGTCAGTCGGGAATTCCGGCGCGCTCAGGTAGTTAACCGCACCCTGACCACGTTCCAGCCACTCAGGATAGAACGCCGCAATAACTGCGGTATCCACCTTGTAAACCTGCTCAACAAAGTCGCTCAGCTTATCGATGAAGGACTTGATGTACATCAGACGTTCAAGGTTCAGTACGCCGAGGCCGTCAAGGTTAATGGGGTTAGCAACCCCACCTACCGCCAGGTTCTGGATGTGCGGTGTTTTACCACCCAACAGCGCCACAACGCGGTTAGCATCACGCTGGCATTCCAGCGCCTGCAGGTAGTGTGCAACCGCAATCAGGTTCACTTCAGGCGGCAACTGCATTGCCGGGTGACCCCAACAACCGTTGGCAAAAATGCCTAACTGACCGCTGGCAACAAGGTCTTTGATCTTGTTCTGTACTTTGGTGAACTCTTCAGCACTGTTCAGATGCCAGGAAGACACGCCGTTCAGCATCGCCGAGGCTTTCGCCGGGTCGGCTTTCAATGCGGAAGTAATATCCACCCAGTCCAGCGCAGAGAGCTGGTAGAAGTGCACGATATGGTCATGCGTGGTATGCGCGGCCAGAATGATGTTACGGATGTACTGTGCGTTCACCGGAACATCAATATTCAGCGCGCTTTCAGCTGCACGAACAGAAGAGATAGCGTGAGTTGTGGTGCAAACACCACAAATACGCTGAACAATCATCCAGGCATCGCGCGGATCGCGATTCTTCACGATCTCTTCCATGCCGCGCCACATGGTACCGGAAGCCCATGCTTTAGATACCACGCCATTTTCGATTTCGCAGTCGATGCGTAAATGACCCTCAATACGGGTTACCGGATCAATAGTAATTCTCTGGCTCATGCTTTGCTCGCCTCATGACGATTTTGATCGTTTTGTTTTAAAGGAGGAAGTATCGGCAGTAGACGAATGAGTACGATGTATGCACAAATCTCAATAGCCACAAAACCAATAGAAATCAACAGCTCTTCCCAGGTCGGGAAGTAGTGGTAGCCACCACCAGGATTGAATGCCACCAGCGAATAGGACAGACGCCATGTTGCACAACCCAGCAATGCGCTCAACGCGGACAGATACAGCATACGCGAGTCATTGCGCAGCTTCGTGACACGCAGCACCACCAGCGGGAAGACCATCAGCACGACTTCAATCCAGAACATCACGGAGTAAAGATCGCCTGCAAACGCATACGACAGCTTGTCGCGGTAGATCAACTCGCCAAAGCGCAGGACCACGAAAATCGCCAGCAATATGCTGATGGTATTCGTCAGCTTGATGAACAGACTTTTCTCGTCCGGACCGTTACCTTTCAGACCCGCTTGTACCAGTGAGCCTTCAAAAATGACGATCGAGAAACCCATTATAAAGGCGGTTAATACAGAGAAAAGTGGCAACATTTCATAAGCTTGCCATAGCGGATGTACCTTATAGCCCGCAGAAATCATCAATGAACCCATTGAAGACTGGTGCATGGTCGGCAGCAGCGCGCCGAGAGCGATAATAAAGAACATCACTTTATTCAAACGTTTGAGCGATACTTTCCAGCCCAGACGTTCAAACAAGGCCGGAGCAAATTCCAGCGCCATGATACCGATATAGATGGTCATACAGACCGCCGTTTCAAACAGTACCGAGTTCACGTTGAAGTGACCCGGAATGTAGAAATACGGCAGGTTCCAGTAACGACCGACGTCAATGGTGATCGACAAACCACCCAGCGAGTAACCAAACAGGCTTGCCAGCAACGCCGGACGTACCAGCGGATGGTATTGTCCTCTGTTGAAAACATACACCGCCCACGCCAGCGCCCAACCACCACACGCGAAACCAGTACCGATCAACAGGTCAAACGCGATCCATACGCCCCACGGGAAACCGCCGTTCAGATCGGAAACTGACCCCAATCCGAAGACCAGACGTTTTACGATCAGGAGCATACACAGGACGATTAACGGCCCAAAAATAATGACCGGTTTGCTGATTATTCTTCCGCCCAGCGGTTTAGGATCATGACTCATGATCGTCTCCTCCATCGTGATGGTCGTTTTTCGTATTACGACGAACCAGCACGGTTAAGCCCGCCAGCGCAGCCAGGGGTAAAATCATGCCCTTATACAGGGAATGTTGAACATGTTCGGAACGCGCACCGGTTGAAAGGTCATCCAGTTTTGGCAGATCCAAATCCTCGTAAGGAACACCCGTCAGCACCATAACTTGCGTACCACCACCTTCCTTTTCACCGTACAGGTGCGGATAGTACTTCGGTACCGTATGCAAATAGGTATCACCAGCGTTCACTGTCTGACGCGGATAGTGGTATTCGCTGCCAGGCTTCAGTGCGAGACGTTTTTTTGCCTCGGCCATCAGCTCTTCACGCGTACCAAAAATCACGGCACCGGCAGGACACACTTCAACACATCCCGGTAAACCGCCTTTGTCCAGACGTTCAACGCCTTTCTGGTTACACAGTTCACATTTATGAAGCGCACCAAACGGGTTGTTGTAGTCGTATTTAGGGACGTTGTACGGGCAGGCAACCATGCAATAGCGGCAACCAGTACAGACATCTTTGTCATAGTGGACGATGCCGGTTTTCGGGTCTTTCTTCAGCGCGGAAACCGGGCAAACGGAGACGCAGTTCGGATCGACACAGTGCATGCACTGTTTCTTAATGTATGCGTAGCCGTTCTCTTCCTGGTCTTTGTTAACACCTGTTCCGCTACGCCACACCTGGATGATGTTGTTGGTGTACGGTGACAGTTTGTCGTTGTTCGACCAGGTCTGCTCGCCTTCCGGGTTACGTGCCGGGAAGTTGATATCCTGACACTTGGTAACGCAGGCCTGGCAGCCTACGCACAACGTCGAATCATAGAGCATCCCAAGTGAACCCGGGATCGGCGGACGGTTTTCTGCAGCCGCATGACTGATGGACGGCGCAGCGCCCAACAGCAATGCCCCGCTGGAGGCTGCTTTAATAAAGTTACGTCTGTTCACGGTTATTCTCCCCGTGAGTCAGCGTTATCTTTCTTCTGCTGACGCCCCAATTCACGTACCGCCATCACGCTGACGCCGGCAACCAGTCCTACTACGCCGCCAAGCAGCCCAATAGCCCCAGCTGAAATGTTGCCGCCTTCTTTCATGTTGACATCAGGCTTCTCTGAACGCGGGGTTTGGTTTTCCACATGGGCGAGTTGGTGAATGCCTTTATGGAAACCGACACCTTCTTCGTTACAGCCGTAGCAAGGGTGACCGATCGCCACCGGCCACACGCCGCCAACATCGCAGAATTGCAATGTTGAACAGTTGCCGTACGTTTCTGGCCCTTTACAGCCCAGATGATAGAGGCACCAACCTTCACGGTGACCTTCATCGCCGAACTCTTTAGCAAAACGACCGGCATCAAAGTGCGGGCGACGTTCGCAGTGTTCGTGAATCAAACGACCGTAAGCAAAAGTCGGACGGTTTTTGGTATCCAGCTTCGGCGGCTTACCGTAAGTGATGATATGCGCGACCGTGGCGAGGAAGTTATGCGGGTTAGGCGGACAGCCTGGGATGTTGATGATGGTTTTGCCTGGCAGAACTTCCTGCAAGCCGACGGCACCTGTTGGGTTCACGCCAGCGGCAGCGACACCACCCCATGCGGCACAAGAGCCGATAGCGATGATCGCTGCTGCACCTTCGGCCGCTCTGCGGATGTGATCCACAATTGGCTCACCGGCAACCATGCAGTAAATACCATTATCTTTTAGTGGTATAGAACCATCTACCACCAGAACATATTGCCCTTTGTACTTCTCCAGAGCGTTATGTTTGTTCTCTTCGACCTGGTGGCCAAAGGCGGCAGAGAGTACCTCATGGTATTCCAGAGAGATCGTCTCCAGAACGAGGTTTTCCACTGTAGGGTGTGTCGCACGAAGCAGCGATTCAGTACAACCCGTACACTCCTGAGCACCAATCCAGATAACCGGTGGGCGCTGAGGACGAGAAACTGATTCGGCCATTTCTGCGGCGGCTTTGCTACTGAGCCCCATGGTAGCGGCCAGTGCTGCACAAAGCTTCATGAAATCACGGCGATTGATGCCGTTCGAATTGATGAGAGAATTATCTCCAGTCATTTTATTGTTATTCCGTTGCGAAGACCTGGCTTTTATTTTGCACCATTCGCATGTTGCTTATTGCGATCGGCGCGCCATTACCACACTTTTTATATGGTTATGTGCATTATAATACTTCGGCGGAGCAACAAAACGAAGGCGTAGGTCAATAGTGTAATTAATTAAAGCAAGATAATACCCCTTTTGGATCAAGCTTCGAGCCGATAGCCGGCCATGAAAAACCGAATTGTTGTACTCGACTGGTTCTCTTTGAAGAAATCCATCACCATCTCTTTATCCAGCCCGTAACGACGCGTCAGGATCCCCGCTTCCCACGCGCTGAGCTGTCGGTCGCCCGTTTTTTCAAACATTCGATGTGAAAAACCCAGAACAAAACCGCGTTTATAATCTGAACAAAAATTCGCCACTGAACGAGCACTGTCCGCACTTGAAGCGTTCAATCCGGCCATCAGGCCCTTACCAAAATGGTTGTCCATGCATAACCTCCAATCGCTATATAATAAATTATATAGCGATTTTTTAAGCAAAGGCCAGAGGTATCACGCACTTTTTTGTGCCAGATTAAAAGGACACCCACTCGTCCGTTTTAGGCGCTGCAGAGGTTCTGCTTTCTGCGGAGGGGGAAGCGGTATTTGTCGATGCATATTGCACATCGTTGGCTGAAAGCCGGAATTGCTGTACAGAGCGTTGCAGCTCTTCCGTTTGCCGTTCCAGTGCCACTGCCGCAGCGGATACTTGTTCTACCAATGCGGCATTCTGTTGCGTCACGCTGTCCATCTGAGTGATCGCAACGCTGACCTGCGAGATACCTTTATTCTGTTCTTCAGAAGCAGAGGCAATTTGTTTCATGATGACGGTCACTTCGGTCGCGCCGCGCAGAATCGCTTCCATCGTTAACCCGGTCTCTTTGACCAGTCGAGCCCCCTGGTCGACACGACGCGACGATTCACCGATTAATGTCTCAATCTCTTTTGCCGCGCCAGCGCTACGACTGGCGAGATTACGTACCTCCCCCGCCACCACGGCAAAACCACGTCCCTGTTCACCAGCCCTGGCCGCTTCAACGGCGGCGTTAAGCGCCAGAATGTTGGTCTGGAAAGCAATGCTATTAATGACGGAGGTAATTTCTGCGATCTGTTTAGAACTGGCAGCAATACCGTCCATGGTGTCGACCACTTCAGAAACCAATTTGCTGCCTTTACCTGCTGTTTCTGTTGCGGTATCGGCAAGCTGGCTGGCCTCACGCGCATTTTCGGCGTTAAGTTTTACCGTTGCGGTTAGCTCTTCCATGCTGGCTGCTGTCTCTTCCAGCGCTGCCGCCTGCTCTTCAGTACGGGAAGAGAGATCGTTATTGCCGGTAGAAATTTCCGTAGCGCCTCGCCAGATGTTGTCACTGCCTGAACGAATCGTACTTACGGCCTCACGCAGGCTGTCCTGCATTGCGCACAATAAAGGAACCAGTTGGCCTACACAGTTCCGGCCGAATTCTTCAATCGGCTGGCTGAGATCGCCCTGGGCAATCTGGCGGAACTGCTGGCGAATACGGCCGAGAGGTTTCACCATCATGGTAACGAGGTAACGATCGGTGAAGAAAAGGAGGGCGATCCCGAGGATAACGGCAGTAATAATCAGTGTCCGAATGATCGACGTTTTACCGTCTACCATAATGCGCGTCGCATCAAGTCTCTTTCCGGCTGTGGTATTAAACCGTTCAGCGCTGGCACCAAATTCACGGCTCAGTGCGGGCGTAATCGTGCTGGCATGTTCCGAAAACGCCGTCAGCGAGCCCTGCTGCGCCAGCTGCATTTGCGGTATCACGCCTTTATCCAGCAAAGCTTGCCACTTGGCCAGCACTGCTGCTGAAATTTCCGGGTCCATCGGCCCCGGAGATAATGTTTTCATCTCCTGGAGCTTTTGGCTCAGATTATCCAGCGATTGCTGGGCAGGTGTAAAATCCGGCGTTCCACCACCAATTTTGACATCCACTGCACGGCTCAGGCGTGTCACAAAGCGAAAGTACTGATCGTTACCCTGACTCAACACCGTCATCTGTTTGACGAGATGGCGATCAATATCATTCCCTTCTGATATTTTTGATAAAGCATGAAGACTGAATAAACCCACGCCCGACCAGAGCAGGCAAAAAAGTCCAAGTATTGCCAGCATGACAATACGAATAGTGAAGTTTTTCAGCAAATACATAATAATTTCCTTGCCATTGATGAGGAATTCGCCATCAGGCGATACTTCCCCTTGTTATCGGCAGGCAATGAAGAAGATATAATACGTTCTTTATTTTTTTACTTTTTTAAGTCTATCTATTATCCCTGCGGGTCATATCAATATGAATGTTAATGAAATTAGGTAGCATTATTATTCAGATAATTAATCTAAAGCTGTAAATAATGCGTTGTTTTTCATAACAAATATTTATCAAACCAGGCAAGAGTGCGTTCCCAGGCTAAATCAGCAGCTGCTTTATCATAACGGGGTGTCGAATCGTTATGAAAACCATGATTAACACCAGGATAGATATATGCTTGATAGATTTTCTCATTCGCTTTGAGTGCAGCTTCATAAGCGGGCCAGCCTTCATTAATTCGAGTGTCTAGTTCTGCATAGTGTAATAATAAAGGCGCATTAATTTTAGGGACATCGGAAGCCGGAACCTGACGCCCATAAAAGGGCACCGCACATGCCAGTTCAGGGAAAGCAACAGCCGCTGCATTCGCCACACCACCACCGTAGCAAAATCCAGTGATCCCCACCTTTCCCGTCGTCATCGAATAATGCTGCATAAATTCAATAGCAGCAAAAAAATCATTCATCAGCTTAACGGGATCAACCTGCTGCTGTAATTCCCGGCCTTTATCATCATTGCCGGGATAACCGCCCAGTGAACTTAATCCATCGGGGGCCAGCGCAATATAGCCGGCCTTCGCCACCCGCCGTGCAACATCCTCAATATACGGATTCAAACCGCGATTCTCATGTACCACAACCACTGCCGGAACCTTCCCCGTCACCTTCGCGGGTTTCACCAGATAACCTCGCACATCACCATGCCCATCAGGCGATGGATAGGTAATGTATTCTGCCAGAATATCGGGATCGGTAAATTCTACCTGCGTTGCCAGAGCATAATTCGGTTTCAGCAAATTGAATAGCGCCAGTGCCGTCATGCCCCCTACCGCATATTTCGCCGCCAGATTCAGAAACGCTCGTTTAGATATTTTGCCATGGGCGTAATAGTCATAGTAATCGAGTAACTCCTGCGGAAAGTCTTTAGCAGTCAAACGCGGCATGGTTGCACTCCTGAGTGATGTTTTTTTAAGCAAAGCACAGTGGTCTGTTTTTGCCCAGTTTTTCATCCCAATGTGACCTGGGGAACGGGATATTCACCACGAACCCGCTAGAATAGAAACGTTGTTTTGAAATTCACCTGCACTAAGGAGATCTCATGGCCTGGTTTGCCAATCCTGAACGTTATGAGCAAATGCTCTATCGCTACTGTGGTCGCAGCGGCTTGCGCTTGCCCGCGCTATCGCTGGGTTTATGGCACAGTTTTGGACACGTTCAAGCTCTGGATTCACAACGAGCACTGCTGCGAAAAGCATTTGATTTAGGGATCACGCATTTTGATTTAGCCAATAACTACGGGCCGCCTCCGGGCAGTGCTGAAGAGAATTTTGGTCGCTTACTGCGCGAGGATTTTGCACACTATCGTGATGAATTGATTATCTCGACCAAAGCGGGTTACGACATGTGGCCGGGGCCGTACGGTTCTGGCGGCTCACGCAAGTATCTGCTGGCCAGCCTCGACCAGAGCCTCAAGCGTATGGGTCTCGACTACGTCGATATCTTCTATTCGCACCGCGTTGATGAAAACACACCAATGGAAGAGACAGCTTCCGCGCTGGCCCAGGCCGTGCAAAGTGGCAAAGCGCTGTATGTCGGCATCTCATCTTATTCGCCAGAGCGCACGCAGAAGATGGCCGAACTGCTGCGGGAATGGAAAATTCCTCTGCTTATCCACCAGCCATCCTACAACCTGCTTAACCGCTGGGTAGACAGCAGCGGCTTGCTGGATACGCTGGAATCCAACGGGATGGGATGTATAGCCTTCACCCCGTTGGCGCAGGGGTTGCTGACAGGGAAATACCTCAACGGTATTCCTGATGGTTCCCGCATGCAGCGTGAAGGGAAAAAAGTCCGCGGACTGACGGAAAATATGCTGACGGAAGCAAACCTCAGCAGTCTGCGTTTGCTCAATGAGATGGCACAACAGCGTGGGCAGTCGATGGCGCAAATGGCGTTAAGCTGGCTACTAAAAGATAACCGGGTCACATCGGTATTAATTGGCGCCAGCCGACCTGAGCAGTTAGAAGAGAACGTTCAGGCACTGGCAAACCTGACATTCAGTGCCGAAGAACTGGCACAGATCGATAAACATGTCGCTGACGGCAAGCTTAATCTGTGGCAAGCCTCATCAGACAAGTAACGATCTGACCATGACGCCGGGTATAGTTCTACCCGGCGTCATGGTCTGCTGATGAGGGTGGGCAAGACAATCTCGCCTCACATCACACCTCGTCCTCTTTGATCAATGGACGCTGGTATTCCGGCCACACCAGCGCGACAAGTGCAGGATAGGCTTCCAGGCTGAACTCCCTGAAGCACTGTCGCAAGTTAAGCACATCCAGATCGGCGTGCGGGACTTTCTCCCCGCTGAGGCAGCGCTTTTTGATATTGTCGTAATATTTATAAACCGCAGAGTTAAGATCGCTACAGCGCCGCTGTGCGTCAAAGAGCCCGGGCGTTTCATTCAGCTCCACCATCGTCATCCGCTTGACTGTGGAGTGGATAAAATCGATATATTCGTGATTGACTCGCCAATACCATACCGGAGTAATCGAATTCATCAGGGCAGAAAAATGATCTTCTCCCTCTTCTTTACTTAGCATTTCCGGCTGGTGCTGAGCGTTAACATCTTCTGCATAACGGTTTTTATTTGCACTACGCATTAGCAAAAGTACCCCGCAGGTAAGCAATAGCAGGGTAATAACAGAATAAAATATACTGTTCATAGCAGGCTCCATTTTTTTTGATTTTAAAATTACCCCATGCTATTGTCAACGCGGCCTACCTTATTAAAAACATCATATTATTGGCAGCAAAGGATATTTCAACATGCTTCCCGAGCATCTTGTTCCCTCTCGTTTTCATTTATCCGCAACCCCGAACAATACAAATACCACAGAAAATAGTGAAAATTTGACTCAGGGAAAGATAACGCTAAGTGATTACGAATCAGAAATTTTGATTAGCTCCACAACTACCGGCCAATCCCGGAATATGTTATTTGAAGAGTGCGATCGTCATTTAAAAGAGCGTCTTTTCCGCGCCGCAAAAATCGAGTCATTTACTCGCCTGCTCAATTCATTACAGGCGGAAGGCGACATTAACGCCCAGGAATTAAGTAAAATTCTGTCCAAAAATACAGCCATGATAAATGAACAAGGCAACAAAATTTGGCTTAATTTAATTACTCGCGAAACCAACGATCCTATTTTTTATTCTCTGGAAGAGAAATAAAATGAAAGATGTTGAAGATAATAATGTTTATTTGGCTTTAGATAACCACAAAAGTGATGAGTTTGTCTTAAAACAAAATCTGTCTGTGTTGATAGCCAATAAAAACGCGACGCTGGAAAGCCTTGCTCAAGAGATGGTTTCTATACCCGCCGCGCTGGTGCGGATGAAATGGCAAAATCGTCATGAAATCTACGCACTGCAAGCCAAAGAAGAGATTTACGGTGCCACTATCGAGGCCATCATCGCTCAGCAGCCAGAATTACGGGACAAAATCATGGCCCGTCTGGAAAGCACATACCAGCATCTGCTTGCACGTGAAACAGCCACACTGCGCCTGACCCGTAAGCTATCCGAAGGGAACTACGAGCCCACAAAAATCACTACGGTTGCGTTGGACGAGAACAGATAAGGTAAAAGACTTGCACGGGAGATATCAGGAGAAACTTGCCGGGTACGGTCAAACCTGCACCCGGCAACAACGATTATTTGGCTTTGACGGTCTCTTCACCGACCAAACCAATCTTCAGGTAGCCCGCCTGATGCAACGTATCCATAACCTTCATCATGGTTTCGTAGTCAACGGTTTTATCTGCCCGGAAGAAGATAGTGGTGTCTTTCTTGCCTTCAGTTAACGCATTTAGCTCGTTAATCATCGTCTCATCGGTAACCTGATCGTTACCAATAAACATGGTGTTATCGGCTTTTACTGACAGATAAACCGGTTTTTCCGGACGCGGTTGCGGCGTACTGGTGGATGCAGGGAGATTCACCTTCACATCTACGGTTGCCAGTGGCGCTGCCACCATAAAGATAATCAACAATACCAACATGACGTCGATAAACGGCGTCACGTTGATGTCATGCATTTCACCGTTATCGTCCAGGTTTTCATTAAAGCTCATTGCCATGGAACATTACCCTACACGTAATTTCTGCGCAGCACGTACCGGGTGTGCAGACGCGCTTGCACTCAGGTCCAGGTCACGGCTTTGCAGCAACAGCACCTGCGCCGCGACATCGCCCAGCATCGCTTTATAGCTGCCAATCTGACGAGCAAAAATGTTGTAGATAACAACCGCAGGGATTGCCGCAACCAGACCGATCGCGGTCGCTAACAGTGCTTCTGCAATACCTGGAGCAACAACAGCCAGGTTGGTGGTTTGGGTTTGTGCGATACCGATGAAGCTATTCATGATACCCCATACTGTACCGAACAACCCGACAAATGGAGAGATAGCCCCGATGGTTGCCAGGTATCCATTACCCCGCCCCATCTGACGGCCAACTGCGGCAACGCGACGTTCCAGACGAAAACCGGTACGCTCTTTGATTCCTTCGTTGTCATCACTGCCTTCTGACAGTTCAAGTTCATTCTGCGCTTCATTAATCAGCAGAGAACCCAGGCTTTTGGCATCGAATCCAGCGGCAATCTCACTTGCCATTTCTAAAGAGCGGGCATCTGCCAGCATTTGCTGTTCACGCTTAAGACGGCGCTTCTGCGTAAAGAACTCAAGGCTCTTACTAAAGAAGATAGCCCAGGTGACCACTGACGCCAAAATCAGCCCAATCATCACGCACTTAACCACGATATCGGCGTGCTGATACATACCCCAGACGGAAAGGTCCGTCTGCATCAAATTATTACCCACTCTGTATCTCCAGGACGCAAATCACAAAATCTGAGCGTAATCATATCAAAACGACGTCGAATTGATAGTCGTTCTCATTACTATTTACATAGTGCCGCACCTTTGGTTTCTTTTCCTTGCGCTCACGCAGTAAAAAAGTCACCAGAAATCGATTTGAGAATATTTTGTACTTTATGGCTATTCTGCAGGACGCGGCAGATGAGATTCATGCTATTTTAGACATCCAGACGTATAAAAACAGGTAATACAACATGGCAGATAAGCAGCTTGAGACCAAACTCGTTCACGCCGGGCGTAGTAAAAAATACACGCTGGGTTCGGTAAATAGCGTGATCCAGCGCGCGTCTTCACTGGTATTCGACACCGTTGAGGCGAAAAAACAGGCGACGCATAACCGCGCAAACGGTGCCCTTTTCTATGGCCGTCGCGGCACGCTGACGCATTTCTCACTGCAGGAAGCGATGTGTGAACTGGAAGGCGGCGCGGGCTGCGCCCTGTTCCCTTGCGGGGCAGCAGCCGTTGCCAACACCATCCTTGCCTTTGTTGAACAAGGCGATCATGTGCTGATGACAAACACCGCCTATGAACCCAGCCAGGATTTCTGCACTAAGGTACTGGGCAAGCTTGGCGTGACAACCGGCTGGTTCGATCCGCTGGTCGGTGCGGATATTGTGAAGCATATACAGCCGAACACTAAAGTCGTTTTTCTTGAGTCTCCAGGTTCTGTCACCATGGAAGTTCATGATGTTCCAGCCATTGTTGCCGCAGTCAGAAGCGTAGTGCCTGACGCTGTCATCATGATTGATAACACCTGGGCTGCGGGCGTGTTGTTCAACGCGCTGGATTTCGATATCGATATCTCAATTCAGGCAGGGACGAAATATCTGATTGGTCATTCTGACGGCATGGTTGGGACAGCGGTATCTAATGCCCGTTGCTGGGATCAACTGCGTGAAAACGCCTATCTGATGGGACAAATGCTGGATGCCGATACTGCCTATATGACCAGTCGCGGATTGCGGACGTTAAGCGTTCGCCTGCGCCAACACCATGAAAGCAGTTTGAAAGTTGCTGAGTGGCTGGCTGACCATCCGCAGGTTGCCCGTGTGAATCACCCGGCACTTCCCGGCAGCAAGGGACACGAGTTCTGGAAACGCGACTTTACCGGTAGCAGCGGCCTGTTCTCATTTGTTCTGAATAAGAAGCTAAATAATGAAGAACTGTCTGCGTACCTGGATCACTTCAGCCTGTTCAGCATGGCCTATTCCTGGGGCGGTTTTGAATCACTGATTCTGGCGAACCAACCGGAACATATCGCAGCAATCCGTCCACAAGGCAAAGTGGATTTCAGCGGCACGCTCATCCGTTTACACATCGGTTTAGAAAATGTTGACGATCTGATTGCCGATTTAGCCGCAGGATTTACCCGAATCGAGTAACATTGCCGCAGATGGACATATATGCAGACACTTCTGGTGGAAAAGTCTGCAATTGTTGCGTCCGGGATCAAGGCATCCCGGACAATTCAGGAGTACAATCCACTTATAAACGCTGTTCCACAGGAAAGTCCATGGTAGTCATTCAAGATATTATCTCCGCGCTCTGGCAACACGATTTTGCCGCGCTGGCGGACCCACACGTCGTGAGCGTGGTGTACTTTGTGATGTTCGCCACGTTGTTTTTAGAAAATGGCCTACTGCCCGCTTCCTTTTTGCCCGGTGACAGCCTGCTATTACTGGCAGGAGCGCTGATCGCTCAGGACGTGATGAGTTTTTTACCTACCATAGCGATTCTGACTGCCGCTGCCAGCCTCGGTTGCTGGCTGAGCTACATTCAGGGGCGCTGGCTGGGCAATACACGAACAGTGAAAGGCTGGCTGGCACAATTACCTGAAAAATATCATCAGCGTGCTACCTGTATGTTTGACCAGCACGGGTTGATGGCTCTACTCGCCGGACGTTTCCTGGCGTTTGTACGCACCTTGCTGCCGACCATGGCGGGGATTTCAGGGCTGCCTAACCGTCGCTTCCAGTTTTTTAATTGGCTGAGCGGCCTGCTGTGGGTCACTGTGGTCACCAGTTTCGGCTATGCGCTCAGCATGATCCCGTTTGTTAAACGCCACGAAGATCAGGTAATGACATTTTTAATGATCCTGCCAATCGCCCTGCTAACCGCAGGTCTGCTGGGAACGCTGTTTGTGGTGATTAAAAAAAAATACTGTAGCGCCTGAGCTGCGTCCGTAGGCCGGGTAAACCCCGGCATTTCGCTTTATAGCGCACAGCGTTAAGGCCTACGGAGAATCAGTCTGTTCGACAAGAGATCAACTCCCCTGCATCATCCTAATTCTGGCTGCATCTTCCCCTGGCGTGACGCCAAAGTAACGTTTGAACTCCCGACTAAACTGCGATGCACTCTCATAACCCACGCGCATTGCCGCCGCACTGGCTTTCATCCCATCATGAATCATCATCATCCGCGCTTTATGCAATCGATAGCTCTTCAGATACTGCAACGGTGAAGTACTGGTCACCGATTTAAAATTATGATGGAACGCCGACACGCTCATATTGGCCTCTGCCGCCAATTGCTCAACATTGAGATTTTCGGTGTACTTGGTTTCAATTCGCTTCAGCACACGGCTTATCAAACTGAAATGTGTCTGGCGACTGACCAGCGCCAGTAAGGCTCCTCCGCGTGGCCCGGTCAGCACATGGTAGAGGATCTCACGAATAATCTGTTTTCCCAGAATACGTGCATCCAGTGGCCGCTCCATCACATCCAGCAGGCGTTCCGCTGCACAGAGAATTTCATCGGATAACGTCGCCGAATTGATCCCGCTTGCCGCCATTGCGGGCTGGAACAGCTCATCCTCCCCAATATCCATCAGCAATTCCTGCAATTGCAGGATATCGACGTTCAGGCGGATACCAGCCAACGGAACGTCCGGTGTCGCATAAGTTTCACATTCAAAGGGTAAAGGTACTGTTAGCAGTAAATATTCGTTGGCGTCATAGCGAAAGACACGCTCGTTGATATAACCAATTTTATGTCCTGAAAAGAGAAATATGATGCCAGGCTGATACATCACTGGTGTGCGCACCCCTGGTTCAGAGCCATACAGTAAGCGAATATCAGGCAGCAGATCATTCAATTTATTTTCATTGTTTTTCAGCTGCTTAATTTTACCTGTCAGCAGGAGACAGATCTCATCACGGTTCATAGGGCACCATTTCATCATTGATTTGCAACCTTGATATAGTGCGCACTTTTATCTCTTTTCTCCAGTAGTCTGTAGAAATGGGCAAGACATCGGCAGAAATGAGCATTGAGAGGAACGCTTCTGACGACCACAATGTTCACCATCAGGCAGACACTCGCCTACCCTCTTTTTTACCCACACAAGGTAACGAGCAATGAACAACTTTAATCTCCATACCCCAACCCGCATTCTGTTTGGTAAAGGCGCGATTGCAGAACTGCGCGACCAAATCCCACAGGATGCTCGCGTACTGATTACCTACGGCGGCGGTAGCGTGAAAAAAACAGGCGTTCTGGCACAAGTTCAGGACGCATTGAAAGGTCTGGATGTACTCGAGTTTGGCGGTATTGAGCCGAACCCATCTTATGAAACGCTGATGAACGCGGTAAAAATTGTCCGTGATGAGAAGGTGACATTCCTGCTGGCGGTAGGCGGCGGTTCTGTGCTGGATGGCACAAAATTCATCGCCGCAGCGGCACATTATGCAGACGGTGTTGACCCGTGGCGCATTCTGGAAACACGCGGTAACGACGTACAAAGCGCCGTCCCGATGGGGTCGGTACTGACCCTACCAGCAACCGGCTCAGAATCTAACTCTGGTGCGGTAATTTCGCGTAAAACGACTGGCGACAAACTGGCCTTCATGACCCCGTTTGTCCAGCCGGTATTTGCTGTACTCGATCCGGTTTACACCTATACCCTGCCACCGCGTCAGGTTGCCAACGGCGTGGTAGATGCTTTTGTTCATACCGTAGAACAATACGTGACTTATCCGGTAGACGGGAAAATTCAGGATCGCTTCGCCGAAGGCATTCTGCTGACGCTGATAGAAGACGGTCCGAAAGCGTTGCAGGAGCCGGAAAACTACAATGTGCGTGCTAACGTCATGTGGGCAGCCACTCAGGCACTGAACGGTCTGATCGGCGCAGGCGTACCGCAGGACTGGGCAACCCATATGCTGGGTCACGAACTGACGGCAATGCACGGGCTTGACCACGCTCAGACGCTGGCAATCGTCCTGCCTGCATTGTGGAATGAAAAACGCGATACCAAGCGTGCCAAACTGCTGCAATACGCAGAGCGCATCTGGAATATCACCGAAGGCTCCGAAGACCAGCGCATTGATGCCGCGATTGCCGCCACCCGTCAGTTCTTCGAACAAATGGGTGTACCGACTCGCCTGTCTGACTACGGTCTGGATGGCAGCTCCATCCCGGCACTGCTGGAAAAACTGGAAGCGCATGGCGGCACGAAACTGGGTGAACATCAGGACATTACGCTGGACGTCAGCCGCCGGATTTACGAAGCTGCCCGCTAAGTTTTTTTTAACCTCCGGCTTTCGTTTTTGGCTATTTATACCAGGCTTAAGTCACATAAACCTCACCGGGGCTTGCTCCGGTGTACTCAATTTACACCCAATCATTCATGATGCATCGAGGCGGCAATTGAGTGAATCCCCGGGAGCGTACATAAGTACGTGACCGGGGTAAACGCAAGCAGCCAACAAAGAGGCAGCCTGAAGGATTAAGTGTGGGGGGGAATTATGACCGGTCCAACCATTATCAAGCTACAGGATGGTAACGTCATGCCGCAACTGGGCCTGGGGGTCTGGAAGGCAAGCAACGAAGAAGTCATCACCGCCATTCATAAAGCGCTGGAAGTAGGGTATCGCTCAATTGATACCGCTGCGGCGTACAAAAACGAAGAAGGTGTCGGCAAAGCATTACGCAATGCGGGCGTGCCACGCGAAGAGTTATTCATTACCACCAAGTTGTGGAATGATGACCAGAAGCGCCCACGGGAAGCATTGCTCGAAAGCATGGAGAAACTCCAGCTCGATTACCTCGATCTCTACCTGATGCACTGGCCTGTCCCGGCGATCGATCACTACGTTGAAGCGTGGGAAAACATGATCGACCTGCAAAAAGAGGGGCTGATCAAGAGCATCGGTGTGTGCAACTTTCAGATCAATCATCTCCAGCGCCTGATGGATGAAACCGGCGTACCTCCGGTGATTAACCAGATAGAACTTCACCCGCTTATGCAGCAACGCCAGCTTCACGCCTGGAACGCGACACATAAGATCCAGACTGAGTCCTGGAGCCCACTGGCGCAAGGCGGTAAAGATGTATTTGATCAAAAGATCATCCGTGACCTCGCTGAAAAATATGGCAAATCACCGGCGCAGGTCGTCATTCGCTGGCATCTGGATAGCGGTCTGGTTGTCATCCCGAAATCCGTCACCCCTGCCCGCATTGCCGAGAACTTCAACGTCTGGGACTTCCGCCTGGATAAAGATGAACTCGGTGAAATTGCAAAACTCGATCAGGGTAAACGACTGGGCCCTGACCCGGATCAGTTCGGCGGTTAATCTCTCCTCTCCAGCCCGGCATTCCCGTCGGGCTTTTCCCTTGCCGAAATATTAAGAAACAATAAACGCACAACTATAGATGTATTTATGGCACATCCACGTGCAGCATTACGCAATATAACTTACTAATTATTCAGTAATAATATTGATCTCATGAATACATCACAAATATCTATAGGTGCGTGACCATGGCGGGAAAAACACAGCAAGGCGTCAAATGGTTCCCATTGATTCTTATACTATTTATTTCTGCCGGGCTCTGGCAGCTTACCCCACCCAGTGGGTTAAGTGCGCCAGCCTGGCATTCAGCCATTATCTTCGTTGCTACCATTGCTTCTATCGTGGCAAAAGTTCTGCCTATTGGCGCAGTCGGCATTATCGGTATTACCGTTTTTGCCCTCGCTTATGCTGCCGGGGATAAAACCGCCAGTGGTGCTATTACCACCGCACTGAGCGAACTGAACAGTTCGCTAATCTGGCTGATTGTCGTCGCCTTTATGATTGCCCGCGGATTTATCAAAACCGGCCTCGGTCGACGTATTGCACTGCAGATGATCCGCCTGCTCGGAAAACGTACCCTGGGACTCGCCTACGGACTGGCGTTTGCGGACCTGATACTTTCCCCAGCAATGCCAAGCAATACGGCACGCTGCGGCGGCGTCATCTATCCGATTGCCGACTCTCTGGCGCGCAGTTTCCATTCGAACCCGGAAGATGAATCCCGCAGTAAGATCGGCACCTTTCTTATCACCTGTATTGGCAACGTCAACGACGTCACCGCCGCGCTCTTTATGACCGGCTATACCGGCAACCTGTTGGCGGTGAAACTGGCAGCCAACGCGGGGGTCACGCTCACCTGGGGCAGTTGGTTTATGGCGGCGCTGCTGCCTTGCCTGGTTTCCTTACTGCTGGTTCCATTACTGGTCTACTGGATTGTGCGTCCGGAAATTAAACACACGCCGGATGCCCCTAATCTGGCGCGTAAAGAGCTGGCGGAAATGGGCCGTATGTCACGCGGTGAATGGCTGATGCTGGCTACTGTCGGCGTCCTGCTGGTGCTGTGGATTTTTGGTGATACGCTGGGCGTCGACGCCACCACCGCCTCATTTGTTGGCTTATCCATCTTGCTGCTCAGCGGCGTTCTGAGCTGGGAAGATGTCAAAAGCGAGAAAGGTGCATGGGATACGCTGATCTGGTTTGCCGCACTATTGATGATGGCAAATCAGTTGAAAAAACTGGGCTTTACCACCTGGTTTGGCAACCTGATTGGCGATAGCCTGAGCAGTACCATGCATGGAACCAGTTGGGTGGTTGTCCTGCTGCTGCTGAACGCCGCGTACTTTTATACTCACTACTTTTTTGCCAGCGGTAATGCGCAGATTGCGGCGCTGTACGCCGTTTTCCTTGGCGTCGGCCTGCATTTGAATATTCCAGCAGCCCCTACGGCGTTGATGCTGGCCTTCACCAGCAGCCTGTACTGTTCCCTCACTCAGTACACCCACGCTCGCGGCCCGATTCTGTTTGGTGCCGGGTACGTTCCAACGGGCGTCTGGTGGCGCACAGGATTCATCATCAGCCTGTTTAATCAAGCCGTCTTTATCACCGTAGGGCTGATGTGGTGGAAGATGCTGGGTCTGTACTAAACTCACTGCGTCCTGACGAAACGTCTTATCTACGGAGAAAAGGAATGACCTGTATTTTCTGTCAAATTGTTGAAGGTAAAGCGCCCTGCCATAAAGTCTGGGAAGACGAGCATCACCTGGCCTTTCTGTCGATTTTCCCGAACACCGAGGGGTTTACCGTGGTGATCCCGAAAAAGCACTACCCCAGCTATGCATTTGATATGCCGCCGCAGGCGCTGGCAGACCTGATGCTGGCGACCCAAAAGGTGGCGAAAAAACTGGATAACGCTTTCCCGGACGTCAGCCGTACAGGGATGTTTTTCGAAGGGTTTGGCGTGGATCATGTGCACAGTAAGCTCAGTCCTATGCATGGCACAGGTGATTTGACGCACTGGAAACCGATTGAGTCCCGGCAGACTAAATTTTTCGAGCGATATGAAGGGTATCTGTCGTCACATGACCACGAACGGGCTGACGATGAAAAACTGGCCGCATTAGCGGCCAGAATTCGCGAAGCATAAATACGGAGCACGTCTGCCGGATGGCGGTGCAAGCACCTTATCCGGCCTACAAAACTGTGCAGTTCGTAGGCCTGGTCCACACTTCACCACCAGTTAAGACCGTTTAACGTCCTGCAACCTTGCCGCGTTTTTTATTCGCCGCAGGTGTCTGACGCTGGTGCGCGACCGGCGTATGCTTAGTCAGCGCCGGACGGGTATGGCGGTTCTGACGACGTGCTTCACGCATCTCTTCCAGCGTCGGGGCCGGAACCAGACATTCGCGACGACCGCCAATCAGATGCTTTTTCCCCATATCTTCCAGCGCCTGACGGATTAACGGCCAGTTAGCAGGATCATGGTAACGCAGCAGCGCTTTATGCAGACGACGCTGCTTATCACCTCTTGGCACCACCACATCTTCACTCTTATAACCAATTTTGCCCAACGGGTTTTTCCCGGTGTAATACATGGTTGTAGAGTTTGCCAGCGGTGATGGGTAGAAGTTCTGCACTTGATCCAAACGGAAACGACGCTGTTTCAGCCACAGAGCCAGATTCACCATATCCTCATCACGCGTACCCGGGTGCGCAGAGATAAAATAGGGGATCAGGTACTGTTCTTTACCGGCCTGTTTAGAATAGGTATCGAACAACTCTTTAAAGCGGTCGTAGCTGCCCATCCCCGGCTTCATCATCTTCGACAATGGGCCTTCTTCGGTATGCTCCGGCGCAATCTTCAGGTAGCCACCCACATGGTGAGTTGCCAGCTCTTTAATATAGCGAGGGTCCTCAACGGCGATGTCATAACGCACCCCGGATGCGATAAGGATCTTTTTAATGCCTTTCAGATCACGCGCGCGGCGGTAAAGATTAATCGTCGGTTCGTGGTTAGTATCCATATGCGGGCAGATATCCGGATAAACACAGGACAGACGACGACAGGTCTGTTCTGCACGCGGAGACTTACAGCGCAGCATATACATGTTTGCCGTTGGGCCGCCGAGATCGGAAATCACGCCGGTAAAGCCCGGAACGGTATCGCGAATGGCTTCGATCTCATTGATGATCGAATCTTCAGAACGGCTCTGGATAATGCGCCCTTCGTGCTCGGTTATCGAACAGAACGAACAACCACCAAAACAGCCACGCATGATATTGATCGAAAAACGGATCATCTCATAGGCAGGAATACGGCTGTTACCGTATGCCGGATGCGGTACGCGCTTGTACGGCAGTGCAAAGACGCTGTCCATTTCTTCAGTCGACAACGGGATCGCTGGCGGGTTAACCCAAATATAGCGATCGCCATGCTTTTGCATCAGTGCACGCGCACATCCTGGGTTCGTTTCGTGGTGCAGAATGCGCGACGCATGGGCGTACAGTACTTTGTCGCTCTTCACTTTCTCGAAAGACGGCAACAGTACGTAGGTTTTTTCCCACGGCTTCGGACGCGGCGGCTGTACGGTTACCGCTTTCGCTTCTTGTTTTTTCGGTGCCACCGGTTTGTTGTCAGCACACGGCAAGTCTTCGCCATACGGATGGGGGATGGGGTCAATTTTTCCTGGCATATCCAGACGCGTGGAATCCACCCCGCTCCAGCCCGGCAGCGCTTCTTTGACCATAATCGCGGTATTCCGCACGTCGCGGATCTGATCAATGGTTTCGCCCATCGCCAGACGGTGTGCGACTTCCACCAATGGGCGTTCGCCGTTGCCAAACATCAGCATGTCCGCTTTTGAATCCACCAGCACGGAACGACGCACGGTATCTGACCAGTAATCGTAATGTGCAGTACGGCGCAGGCTGGCTTCAATACCGCCGAGAATAACCGGCACATCTTTCCAGGCTTCTTTACAGCGCTGGGTATAAACCAGCGTCGCGCGGTCCGGGCGTTTACCCGCTACGTTGTCCGGCGTATAGGCATCGTCATGGCGCAGTCGGCGATCGGCGGTATAACGGTTGATCATCGAGTCCATGTTGCCGGCGGTTACGCCGAAGAACAGGTTCGGTTTGCCCAGACGCATAAAGTCATCTTTGCTGTTCCATTCCGGTTGGGCGATGATCCCCACGCGAAAGCCCTGTGCTTCCAGCATACGACCGCAAATAGCCATGCCGAAGCTCGGGTGATCGACGTATGCATCGCCGGTAACCAGAATGATGTCGCAGCTATCCCAGCCAAGTTGATCCATTTCGTCGCGTGACATCGGCAAAAATGGTGCCGGCCCAAAGCAGGCGGCCCAGTACTGCGGCCAGGAGAAAAGGTCTCTGTCCGGTTGGATCAGGGATATTGCGCTCATAATGCTTCCAAAAAAATGGTAAAAAAATAATCAAAGGCCGGGGATTATACGCTGGATCAACAGGGGAAATGAAGGAGTATTGTAAGGATGTTAAATTTCATCTCTGCTGGTGCTACGCTGACCGTGCCTGTGCTTTCGCACGGCCCAGGCCGGGTTAGGCGAAACCGCCACCCGGCACAGGAATATCCGTTACGGAGCCGGATTCACCAGCATCTGTCCAATAGAACCACGGTCTGCCATTTCCAGCGTCTGGCTGTTGAAGTAGAACGGGAAATGCGCCCAGGAAGGCTGTCCATAATAGACCAGCAACTCCACTTGTCCATCAACCCAGACGGTATCTTTCCAGCCACGGTCTTCCGGGAACGGCATCGCACCATTCACATTACGGATCAGGAAAGAGACGCCTTCAATATGGAACGACTGCGGCATATCCGCGCGCACCGTCCAGCGCTCCCAGGAGCCCTGCTGCGCCGTGATATCCATGCGATTGACATCCCATAGTTGGCCATTGATTCCGGGATCGTCATCAAGGCTAATATCACGGCTGCGAATCGGCGAGCCGCTTAAAATTTCGGTGGGTAACAGACGCATTGGCAGGCTATCCGTTACCAGCGGCAGAAGGCCGGTTGGTCGCAGAGTCAGTACCAGCGTGGAGATCAGGATACTGGAAGGTTCAAAGAAACCACGGATCCTGTCAACAATACTGGCCGCCTCGCCGCAGGTAATCGAAACTTCATCACCGTTGGTCATATCGACCAGAATCTCACGACGCTCACCCGGCGCCAGCGATAGCTGCTTCACCGAAACCGGCGCGGGTAAAAACCCCTGATCGCCTGAGATAACATGCAGCGCACGACCATCGCTCATTTTCAGCAGATAACGACGCGAGTTTGAGGCATTCAGCAAACGCAAACGCACCCAGCCACGGGACACTTCGACATACGGACTTTGCGCCCCGTTGACCAGAAGAGTATCCCCCACAAAACCACCGCTGCCCGGCTCGCTATATTCTGGCGTACCGAAGTTATCCAGGCGCTTATCCTGAATAATGACTGGAAAATCATCCACGCCATAGTGGTTAGGGATTGGCAGTGATTTACTCACTTCATCTTCAACCAGCCACATCCCGGCAAGGCCGTTATAAACCTGCTGGGCAGTGCGATTTGGCGTATTGGCGTGATACCACAAGGTCGCAGCGCTCTGGCGGATCGGCAGCACGGGTGCCCAGTCCGCATTAGGCGACATCATACGCGCCGGCCCCCCCATAAGAGGACCTGGTACCTGTAATCCGGCAACGGTCATTGAGACATTTTCTGTCAGACGGTTGCTGTAGATAAGCTTGACGTCATCGCCTTTCCAGACGCGGATTGTCGGCCCCAGGTAGCGCCCGTTAACACCCCAGACGGGTGCGCGCGTGCCAGGCGTAAACGACCAGTGCGCACGTTGCAGCGTCATAAATAGCGGCTGTCCCCGACGGGACTCCAGCAGGGGGGGAACAGGTAGCGGTTGTTGCTGACCGGCAGCATTAGCCTTCAGCGGAACAGCACCTGCACACAGTGCGATCCCCGATGCCTGAATGAACTGACGCCGACTGAATGACATATAAGCTCCATGAAAAACTGGCGATTAACACGCAGGAAATCATTTCCTGTAACAAACCCGAAATGAGCGAATTAAACCTTACCGGCAGCTTCCCGCTCAGCAACTTCTTTATCGAGTTCTGCGATTTTTTGTTCCATCAGCGTGCGGCAATGCGCTGCCAGTTCACGAACCTGATCTTTACCAAAATGACTGATATCCACTGGCGGCAGCATCTCTACAATCGCCAGCCCATTATTCAGCCGGTTCAATTTGATCTTATTAGAAGTCGTTGAAACGCAAACAGGGATAACCGGGACACCCGCAGCAATTGCTGCATGGAACGCCCCTGTTTTAAACGGTAACAGACCACGGCCACGGCTACGCGTTCCTTCAGGGAACATCCAGATAGAGATACGACGCTTTTTAAAGTGATTCACAACTGCCGCAATGGTGCTGTGCGCTTTGGCGCGGTTATTTCTGTCGATCAACAGATTACCGGTGAGCCAGTATAGCTGTCCGAAGAAAGGGATCCACAACAGGCTTTTTTTACCTACTGTAACCGTCGGTGGCTGAACGATATTCGCTGCGGTAACCATGTCATAGTTATTCTGGTGGTTACAAATATAGATAGCATTACCATAGTTCTTCGCGTCAGGCGGCATGCGGCACTCGACCTTCAGGCCATACAGGGGAGCCAGGCGACCAAACATATGGCCGAACGTCGCAACGTGTTTTGGATTTCTTGGGCTGAACAGACAGTATATGCAACCGAAAATACAGACCAAAATGCAGTAAATAACAGTAATAATTAAACGAAAAATATATAGCATAACAACCTCTAAAGGCCTAAGAGCCTGGCATTCTACGTCACCTGATTCCGAACACTACATCAGGTTAGGGCATTGTTAAGAGCGGCTCTCTGGAAAAGCGTATTGTTAATCGCAACGCACGAATAAACAACGGTTTCACGGGAATTTTTAAAACAAGCTCTCCCTGTGCGAAAACAGGGAGAGCCAGACGCTGGCGTTATTCTTCGCTGTCGCCGTGACTGGCGCGTCGAGGCGAGTCAATCTCAACACGGTCGATGCGTTGCAGACCGCGCATGAGCGTACCGCGACGACCACGCTCGCCGGTTACCTTCTGTAGCTCTTCAGGGCGCAGTTTAATTTTGCGTTTCCCGACGTGGATAGTCAGCGTGCTTTGCGGCGGCAGCACGTAGAGTTGTGCCAGACCATCTTCGCCTTTCGCCGCTTCCGCTGAAGGGATATTGATAATCTTGTTCCCTTTGCCTTTCGACAACTGCGGCAAATCGCTCACCGGGAACATCAACATGCGGCCCGCATGGGTAATAGCCAGCAGCATATCGGTTTCATCTTCAATCACCACCGGCGGCATAACATGCGCGTTTTCAGGCAGCGTAATCAATGCCTTGCCCGCACGGTTACGCGCGACGAGGTCATTGAAGGTGCAGACAAAACCGTAACCGGCATCAGATGCCATAAGCAGTTTCTGATCGTCGCCTTCCATCAGCATATGTTCAACCGTCGCACCCGGTGGTAGCGTGAGCTTACCGGTCAACGGCTCCCCCTGACCCCGTGCTGACGGCAGCGTAATCGGGTCGATAGCATAGCTACGCCCGGTTGAGTCAACGAAGACGACCGGCTGATTACTCTTCCCTTTCACCGCCGATTTAAAGCTATCACCCGCTTTATAGCTTAAGCCCGGAGCGTCTATATCGTGGCCTTTCGCACTTCGCACCCAGCCACTCTGAGACAGCACAATGGTCACCGGCTCAGACGGCAACATGTCGTGCTCACTCATCGCCTTCGCTTCTTCGCGCTCCTGCAATGGAGAACGGCGATCGTCACCATAGGCATCCGCATCAGCCTGCAGTTCTTTCTTCAGCAGGTTACTCATTTTGCGTTCAGAGGCCAGAATGCCCTGCAGTTGATCGCGCTCTTTAGCCAGTTCATCCTGCTCACCGCGGATTTTCATCTCTTCCAGTTTGGCAAGGTGACGTAATTTCAGCTCAAGAATGGCTTCCGCCTGAGTTTCTGAAATACCAAACCGCGACATCAGCTCGGGTTTAGGTTCATCTTCATGACGAATAATTTCAATGACTTCGTCAATGTTGAGGAACGCTATCAGTAAACCTTCAAGAATGTGCAGACGCTTGAGTACTTTCTCCAGGCGATAGTTCAGGCGGCGGCGCACAGTATCGCGACGGAACGTCAGCCACTCGGTGAGGATCTCCAGTAGGTTTTTAACTGCCGGACGACCGTCGAGGCCAATCATGTTCAGGTTAATGCGATAGCTTTTTTCCAGATCGGTAGTGGCAAACAGATGGTTCATCACCTGTTCCATATCCACGCGATTCGACCGCGGGACAATCACCAGACGAGTCGGGTTTTCGTGATCCGATTCATCGCGCAGGTCGTCGACCATTGGCAGCTTTTTATTGCGCATTTGAGCCGCAATCTGCTCCAGCACCTTTGCGCCGGAAACCTGGTGCGGCAGCGCGGAAATCACCACCGCGCCATCTTCTTTCGTCCATACCGCACGCATGCGGACGGAACCGCGTCCGTTTTCGTATATTTTACGAATCTCCGCACGCGAAGTAATGATCTCTGCTTCGGTCGGGTAATCCGGCCCCTGTACGATATCCAGCAGCTGATCCAGCGTCGTTTTCGGCTGTTCAATCAGCGTAATTGCCGCTTTGGCCACTTCACGCAGGTTATGCGGTGGAATATCCGTCGCCATACCCACAGCAATTCCGGTCGTGCCGTTCAGCAGAATATTCGGCAGACGCGCAGGCAGCATTTTCGGCTCCTGCATGGTGCCGTCGAAGTTTGGCACCCAATCCGACGTTCCCTGACCAAGTTCACCCAGCAGGACTTCCGCATATTTCGACAGACGGGATTCCGTGTAACGCATCGCGGCGAAGGATTTCGGATCATCCGGTGCCCCCCAGTTCCCCTGCCCGTCAACCAGCGGATAACGGTAAGAGAACGGCTGGGCCATCAGCACCATCGCTTCATAGCAGGCGCTGTCGCCGTGCGGATGGTATTTACCCAACACGTCACCGACGGTACGGGCTGATTTTTTAAACTTGGCGCTGGCGTTCAGCCCCAGTTCGGACATCGCGTAAACGATGCGACGCTGAACAGGTTTCAGACCATCACCAATAAACGGCAACGCCCTGTCCATGATGACGTACATGGAGTAGTTCAGATAGGCGTTTTCCGTGAATTCATGCAGCGCAAGGCGCTCTGCCATATCGCTCATTAATCGTGGTTCCTCAACTTATACCCGTCTATTGAAGGGCAATATTGCCGCAGATACTACCCTATCTGGCGTGTTGAGTCACAAAGTTCAGTGGATTTGGCGACGCAGAAATAACAATGCATCGCCAGGCATTGATTGTGAACAACGCTATACCAACGGCAAATAAATATCCGTGAGTAACTCGTGTTCGGCAACCTCATGCACGAAATTGAGATACTGGAAATAGACCGGGAAATCACGCGGTGTTTCACCGCTACCCGGTAGCCATTCCCGGAAAAGAAACCACACGCTGTCAGAAAGCGTGTCCAATGCCCCCTGGTGGCGCACTACTGCACAGCGTCCGGCGGGAATTTCACTGTTCACGACGCCAAACGCATTTTCGGGGACCGCCTGGCTGACGCTCCCGCAAATATCAAAACGAAACTCTGCCGGCGGCGTGCTCTGTGGGTCATGCCAGGCAATTCCAAATGTCTGGCTGCCAGCAACCGGTGACAAGCCCGTCGTGCGTCGCCATTCGATAAACTTTGCGGCGCTGGCGTTAACCAAATCCGGATGGCCCCGATGCGTTAACATCGCCACCTGAATACGAGGGACATCGACAATTTTTACGTCCATTACGTGCTGCTCCTGAAATACCTGCTTAGGAATACGCTGGTGCCAGTCCAGCCAGTCCGGGGTTTGCCGGAACTGGCGAGGGCTTTTACCAAACGCAGTTTTGAAAGCACGTGTGAACGACTCCGGATTCTGAAACCCGGCATCCAGCGCAATATCAATGACTTTATCCTGCGGGTTAAACGCCAGCCGCCATGAAGCACGGCGCAGACGAAGCCACTGGATATAGCGATAAAGCGGTTGGCCACTCCAGGCAGTAAACTGCCGGTGAAAATGAAATGGCGAACTGTGCGCCATTCGGCTTAACGCCTCAAGTGTAAGGGGCTCATCCAGATGACGCTCAATGTGCTCACAAACACACCGCAATCGTCTGGCATAAGCCGCGCTGAATCGGTCATTCATCACTGCCTCCTTGTGGCTTATTCTGTCCACCTGGCCGCATTGAATCCTGACCGATCTTGCGCACTCTTCGTAGGATTACGGATTTACTTTGCGGATTTGTTTCACGTCGATTTCAACGGAGTTCCAGTCTTTATCTACTTCACCCTGAATTTCAACCGTATCCTGCGGGCCGACGGTTACGCCGTTCCAGCGTTTATGGTCGATATCCACATTAACCGTGCCAGTGGCATCCTTAAACAGGTACAGATCGTCAGAAATACGTTCAACGATATTCCCGCGCAACGTGACCCAGGTGTCATCACGCAGTGACTTTGCACTTTCAACAGTGGTGCTGCTGCCGTTCGGGCCAGTAAACCCGCCATTTTGACTTTGCGTCGTCGTCGTAGGTCCAGAGAAACCGCCCTGCTGTGCAGCAAAAACAGGTGCGGAACACAATGCCATCACGGCAACCATTGCAGCTAATTTTTTCATCTTCATGTCTCCCTTTCATGTTGGTTTACGACTATTTAATAAGTTAATCCTTAACAAGTTCTTAAGGCAAAAAAAGATACTTTTTTTGCTGTACAGAGACCGTTGTCACAAGGTTTACTGTCGGCAAAGAGCGTTACCGCAGGGAAGAACATATGCGTATTTTACTGATCGAAGATGACACGTTGATTGGCGATGGCCTTAAAACAGGTCTGAGTAAAATGGGTTTCAGCATTGACTGGTTTACCGAAGGTCGTCAGGGAAAAGAAGCGCTGTACAGCGCCCCTTATGATGCGGTGATCCTTGACCTGACGCTACCAGGCATCGACGGGCGCGATATCCTGCGCGAATGGCGGGCAAAAGGTAAGCAAGAGCCTGTGCTGATTCTGACGGCTCGGGATGCGCTGACAGAACGCGTTGAAGGCCTGCGCCTGGGCGCGGATGACTATCTGTGCAAACCCTTTGCACTCATCGAGGTTGCCGCCAGACTGGAAGCATTGGTACGCCGCGCCAGCGGTCAGGCCAGCAATATTCTGAGCCATGGTCAGGTCTCACTTGATCCCGGCGCGCTGGTCGCGACAGTCGCAGGTGAACCTTTGTCACTCAAACCCAAAGAGTTCGCCCTACTGGAACTACTGATGCGTAATAAAGGCCGCGTGCTGCCCCGCAAACTGATCGAAGAAAAACTGTATAACTGGGATGAAAACGTCTCCAGCAACGCTGTTGAAGTGCACGTCCACCACTTACGCCGTAAGCTCGGCAGCGACTTTATCCGCACTGTACATGGCATTGGCTACACCCTGGGTGACGCATGAAACTCACACAACGCCTCAGCCTGCGCGTCAGGCTAACGCTTATATTCATGATTTTGGTTTTAGTGACCTGGCTGATTTCCAGCTTTGTCGCCTGGAAGCAAACGACCGATAACGTGAATGAGATGTTCGACACGCAACAGATGCTGTTCGCCAAACGCCTTATCACGCTGGATCTCGATGAACTAAAAGCCTCTGAACGCATAGCGCATACCCCGAAAAAATTCAAACATGGTCATATTGACGACGATGTTCTAACCTTTGCGGCCTACACGCCAGAAGGGAAAATGGTTCTTCACGATGGCGACAATGGTCAGTACATTCCCTATAGCTATCGCCGGGAAGGTTTTGACGATGGCTATCTGAATGGCGACAACGATAAATGGCGTTTTGTCTGGCTGACTTCCGCAGATAAAAAGTATCGAATCGTTGTCGGCCAGGAATGGGAATATCGTGAAGATATGGCTTTAGCGATTGTGACAGCACAATTAGTGCCGTGGTTGGTCGCTTTGCCGCTGATGCTGTTAATCCTGATTGTGTTGTTAAGTCTTGAACTTAAACCACTGAAAAAACTGGCGAAGGCGCTACGTTTACGCGACCCGGAATCAGAAGAACCGCTCAGTTTGAAAGGCATTCCTGGCGAGGTCCGCCCGTTGGTTGAATCACTCAATCAACTTTTCACTCGTATTCATACCACCATGGTGCGTGAACGGCGCTTTACTTCAGATGCTGCTCACGAGCTGCGTAGTCCGCTGACGGCGCTGAAAGTGCAAACCGAAGTGGCGCAACTGTCTGACGATGATCCTCAGGCAAGGCAAAAAGCCTTAATGCAGATGCAGGCCGGGATCGATCGCGCTACACGTCTGGTCGATCAGTTACTGACGCTTTCGCGCCTTGACTCCCTCGACAACCTTCAGGATGTAGCGGAAATCTCGCTGGAGGAGTTGCTGCAATCTTCGGTGATGGATATCTACCATTCGGCCCGACAGGCGCATATTGATGTGCGTTTGCAGATTAACGCCCACGATATCAAGCGTATGGGACAACCCTTGTTACTTAGCCTGATGGTGCGGAATCTGCTGGATAATGCGATTCGCTACAGTCCGCAGGGCAGCATTGTGGAAGTGACGCTCAACGCCCGTAATTTTAGCGTCAAAGACAACGGCCCGGGCGTTGCACCGGAAGTCCTGACACACATTGGTGAACGCTTTTATCGTCCACCGGGACAAAGCGTTACCGGCAGTGGTCTGGGCCTGTCGATCGTTCGTCGTATCGCGACCTTACACGGGATGTCTGCCTCCTTTGGTAATGCTCCGGAAGGCGGTTTTGAGGCAAAAATCAGCTGGTAAAGACCTCATTATTGCTAATAATGCAAAAGACTTTGCACATTTTGCTAATTTCACCGCACCGCCCGTGGGGGTAAAATCGTCCTCAAACGTATTTCCTTGAGGACACAAAATGAGCAACATTCTGATTATCAATGGTGCGAAAAAATTCGCTCACTCCAACGGTCAGTTAAACGACACCCTGACCGAGGTCGCGGATGGCCTCCTGCGCGACCTCGGGCATGATGTTAAAATCGTGCGTGCAGATGGCGATTACGACATTAAAACTGAAGTGCAGAACTTCGTCTGGGCTGATGTGGTTATCTGGCAAATGCCGGGCTGGTGGATGGGTGCACCGTGGACGGTGAAAAAATATATCGATGATGTGTTTACCGAAGGTCACGGTACGCTGTATGCCAGCGATGGTCGTACGCGTTCAGATGCCTCTAAAAAATACGGTTCCGGCGGGCTGATTCAGGGCAAAAAATACATGCTGTCCCTGACCTGGAACGCGCCAATGGAAGCCTTCACTGAAAAAGACCAATTCTTCCATGGTGTTGGCGTTGATGGTGTGTATCTGCCGTTCCATAAAGCAAATCAGTTCCTGGGAATGGAAGCACTGCCGACGTTTATCACCAATGACGTGATTAAAATGCCAGATGTTCCGCGTTATATCGCAGAATATCGCAAGCATCTGACCGAGATTTTTGGTTAACTAGGTACCTGGAATTAGAAGGAGTTAATCATGCTTACTGTTATTGCAGAAATCCGTACACGTCCAGGTCAACATCACCGCCAGGCGGTACTGGATCAGTTTGCTAAAATCGTTCCGACCGTACTGAAGGAAGAAGGCTGCCACGGCTATGCGCCGATGGTGGATCATGCTGCGGGTGTGAGTTTTCAGACCACAGCACCAGACTCAATCGTGATGGTTGAACAGTGGGAAAGCATCGCGCATCTTGAAGCGCATTTGCAGACCCCGCATATGAAAGCCTACAGCGAAGCCGTTAAAGGTGACGTGCTGGACATGAATATTCGTATTCTGGAATCGGGCATTTAAGATTGTCGATTTGCCGGGTGACGCTTTGCTATCCGGCATATAATCGCTTCGTCAGATGAGAGCCGGATAAGGCATTTTACGCCCCTTTCCGGCTTTTCTACATGCAATTACCCTTCGAGATCCGCCAGGTCACCTTTCTCCTGCAACCAGTTGCGACGATCCTCTGAACGTTTCTTGGCCAGCAGCATATCCATCACCGCATTCGTACGCTGATCGTCCTCATCATCAATGATGAGCTGTACCAGACGACGCGTATTAGGGTCCAGCGTCGTTTCACGTAGTTGCATCGGGTTCATTTCACCCAGACCTTTAAAGCGTTGTACGTTCGGTTTCCCTTTCTTGCGCTTTAACTGCTCCAGCACGCCCGCTTTTTCTTCTTCTGTCAGTGCGTAATACACCTCTTTACCGAGATCGATACGGTACAACGGAGGCAGCGCCACATAGACGTGACCGTGTTTCACCAGCGTACGGAAGTGTTTCACAAACAGCGCACACAACAGCGTCGCGATGTGCAGACCATCGGAGTCCGCATCCGCCAGAATACAGATCTTGCCATAGCGCAGTTGGCTCAGATCATCGCTGTCTGGATCGATACCGATCGCTACCGAAATATCGTGAACTTCCTGCGAGGCCAACACTTCATCAGAAGAGACTTCCCAGGTATTGAGGATCTTACCTTTCAGCGGCATGATCGCCTGGAATTCACGATCGCGCGCCTGCTTGGCCGACCCGCCCGCCGAGTCACCTTCAACGAGGAACAGTTCGGTGCGGTTGAGATCCTGTGCGGTACAGTCCGCCAGTTTCCCCGGTAGCGCCGGACCGCTGGTCAGCTTTTTGCGTACTACTTTTTTCGCCGCACGCAAACGACGCTGCGCGCTGGAAATCGCCATTTCCGCCAGTTGCTCGGCTGACTGCACGTTCTGGTTCAGCCACAGGCTGAAGGCATCTTTCACTACGCCAGAAACGAATGCCGCACACTGACGTGAAGAAAGACGCTCTTTGGTCTGTCCGGCAAACTGTGGATCCTGCATTTTTACCGACAGCACATAGGCGCAACGATCCCAGATATCTTCTGCTGACAGCTTCACGCCGCGCGGCAGAATATTACGGTACTCGCAGAATTCGCGCATCGCGTCCAGCAGTCCCTGACGCAGGCCGTTAACATGCGTACCGCCCTGCATAGTAGGGATCAGGTTGACATAACTTTCAGTCAGCAACTCACCGCCTTCCGGCAGCCACAGCAATGCCCAGTCTACAGTCTCAGTCTCACCACTGAAGTTACCGATAAACGGTTTTTCCGGCAGCGTTGGCAGGCCGTTGACGGCTTCGCTCAGGTAGTCATTCAGACCGTCCTGATAGCACCAGCGCTGCTCGCTATTGTTAACTTCATCTTTAAAGGTGATTTCGACGCCCGGGCACAGTACCGCTTTCGCTTTCAGTACGTGCGTTAAGCGAGAAATAGAGAAACGTGGGCTGTCAAAGAAGGTTTCATCCGGCCAAAAGTGCACGCTGGTACCGGTATTGCGTTTACCGCAACTACCGACCACCTGCAGATCCTGCACTTTGTCACCGTTTTCAAACGCGATGTTGTACACCTGACCATCGCGACGCACGTTCACTTCTACACGTTTTGAAAGCGCGTTGACCACGGAGATACCCACCCCGTGTAAACCGCCTGAAAACTGGTAGTTCTTATTAGAAAACTTACCGCCTGCATGCAGGCGACAGAGGATCAGCTCGACCGCCGGAACGCCTTCTTCTGGGTGAATATCCACCGGCATACCGCGTCCGTCGTCAATGACTTCCAGCGATTGATCGGCATGTAAGATCACATCCACGCGTTTCGCGTGGCCAGCCAGTGCTTCATCCACACTGTTATCAATCACTTCCTGTCCAAGGTGATTAGGACGGGTCGTGTCAGTGTACATCCCAGGGCGACGGCGTACCGGCTCAAGCCCAGTGAGTACCTCAATGGCATCAGCGTTATAAGTTTGCGTCATGGTTTAAATTAGCAATTCGAATTGATCGTCAGAAACTGTGCAGTCCAAGGAAATCGACAATCGGGTTGAAATAATCTTCGAAGCCCGTGAATGCGTGGTTTCCGCCCTCAATAACTGTCTGACGGCAGGAGGCGTAATACGCCACCGCCTGGCGGTAGTCCAACACTTCATCGCCCGTTTGTTGAAGCAGCCAAATCAAATCCGGCGCTTCCAGCGGGTCAATCTGCATGACTTTAAGATCGTAAATATGGCGTGACTCTAGCACATATTGCTGCCCCGTGTAGGGGTTCTCGTTTTGACCGAGATAGTCGACCAGCAGTTCGTAAGGCCGCACGGCAGGGTTCACGACCACCGCTGGCAGCATAAAACATTGCGACAGCCAGGTGGCGTAGTAGCCTCCTAATGAGGAGCCGACAATCCCCAGCGACTCGCCGCCATGCTCAAGGATAATAGACTCCAGCATCTCTGCCGCCTGGGCTGGATACGGAGGTAACTGCGGCACAATCATCTCAACGTGCGGATGGTGATCCGCCAGCCAGTTTTTTAGCAGACATGCCTTCGCCGAACGAGGAGAACTATTGAATCCATGAAGATAGAGAAGCGTAGACATCAGTAGCCTTCTGAAGCGGTATCAGGGTGAAACCGATTTCCCTGTAGACGACACACCTGGGTCTGTAACGTACCGTCTGCAAAGAGTTCCAGCGTACGCCAGCCGGGGCTTATCGTATCTAACGTGAAATTGGCGCAATGCGGCTTAAATTGCACGCATGTTGATGGCGTCGCCAGCAGTCGGCGGCCGTTCCAGTCGAGATCCAGCTCCTGGTGAATATGCCCACAGAGCAGATACTTCACGCGCGGATAGTTCACCAGCACGTTGTCGAGCTCAGCCGCATTACGCAGACTGTGTTGATCGAGCCAACTGCAGCCCGCAGGCAAAGGATGATGATGCAGAAGCAGCAACGTATTACGTTCAGGCGCATCAGCAAGTTTACGCTCCAGCCATTCAAGCTGAAATTCGCTTAACTCACCGTGAGGGACGCCAAAAACCTGGCTGTCCAGCAACAAAATTTGCCACTGTTCACCGATGAAGATGCGTTTGGCGGGGGAAATACCCGCATCCTGAAGCGCGCTGTACATCGCTGGCTGAAAATCGTGATTACCGGGTAACCAAACGCAGGGCGCACGAAAACTTGCGATGCCCTCAGCAAAATGCTGATAAGCCGCAGCGGATTGATCCTGCGCCAAATCCCCAGTCGCGACGATGAGATCGTACTCTGGCGACTCTGCATGTATTGCATCCAGTACGCACTGGTAGCTATCCCAGGTGTTCACACCCAGCAAGGTTTCATGCTTTTCGGCAAACAGGTGAGTGTCTGTAATTTGTAAGATCCTGACTCTGGCCTCACCAGCCAAAGGAAGGGTTAACAGGCTTTCCAAATGGTGTCCTTAGGTTTCACGACGCTAATAAACCGGAATCGCCATCGCTCCATGTGCTAAACAGTACCGTAACCAGTCGGCCAAAAACTGATTAATTTGATGCTTTTCGTCGCGTTGATGCAACTTTTTATTTGGATAATCATACCGCGCTTTGAAGCGAAAGATCTGCTGACTTGAACACACTTCAGCCACCCTCGCATCATGATACAGGCGCACAGTCAGCGACGGCAGACTCCAGTAGGTAACCGCTGGTGCCGTCTGTTCGATCGCGACAAGCGTAGTGTATCGGGTCGATTCAACAATCGTTAATCGATATTGTGCGTTTGCAACCTGATAGCTCACTGTTTCACCGGCTGCATCATTGCGTGGCAACAGGCGGCGCAACTGCGAAAAATTGGTTTCGCACAGGCGCATCATTTCAGGGAAGTCAGGTGTATAACGCTTCATTTTTTCCACTCAGTTTTTAACTCTTGATAGTGCAGCTGTAACCATTGCAAGGCGATGACAGAAGCCGCGTTGTCGATTATCCCCTCTTCTACCCATTGATAAGCCTGTTCCCGACTCACCACATGAACACGAATATCTTCGTTTTCATCCGCCAGACCATGGATACCATTTGCGGTCGAAGCGTCCACTTCACCTACCAAAATCGACAGGCGTTCACTGGTGCCGCCCGGGCTTGCCAGATAGCTCAGCACGGGCTTAGTCCGCTTCACATCCAATCCGGCTTCTTCCATTGCTTCACGGCGGGCCACATCTTCAACGGTTTCACCTTCTTCGATCATTCCAGCTACCATTTCCAGCAGATACGGCGTTTCGCTGGTGTCATAGGCCGCGATACGGATCTGTTCAACCAGCACAACTTCATCCCGCTCAGGGTCAAAGGGTAGCAAGACTGCCGCGTGTCCGCGCTCAAAAATTTCACGCTTCACTTCACCGCTCATACCACCGTTAAACAGGCGATGACGGAAGCGATAAAGATCCAGTGAAAAAAAACCGCGGTATAGTGTTTCTCGTGCAATAATTTCTACATCATTTTTAGTGAATGTCATTGGCAAGTTGTCTGGTTTACGCATTGTGCTGTCCTGGTACCAATAGTGATTAAAGTGTGAATTTCAAGGTCGTTTGACTGCTGTTTGAGCGCCCTTGTGTTAAATTGATGCAAATTAACGCCGTATGGCACGTAACGCCAACTTTTTGAAGTGGCGGATTCTGCTAGAATCAGCAATTATTTTTACAATTTGATCAGCGCTAAATACTGCTTCACAACAAGGAATGCAAATGAAGAAATTGCTCCCCATCCTTATCGGCCTGAGCCTGTCGGGGTTCAGTACTCTGAGCCAGGCAGAAAACCTGATGCAGGTTTATCAGCAAGCACGCCTGAGCAACCCGGAATTGCGTAAATCCGCCGCCGATCGCGATGCTGCATTCGAAAAAATTAACGAAGCGCGTAGTCCTTTACTGCCGCAACTGGGCTTAGGTGCCGATTACACCTACAGCAATGGTTTTCGTGATGCCAATGGCGTCAACTCCAACGCGACCAGTGCTTCGTTAAGCCTGACTCAGACTCTGTTCGATATGTCAAAATGGCGTGCCCTGACGCTGCAAGAAAAATCAGCAGGCATCCAGGATGTGACTTATCAGACCGATCAGCAAACGCTGATCCTGAATACCGCCACGGCCTATTTTAACGTATTGAACGCGATTGACGTGCTCTCTTATACCCAGGCACAAAAAGACGCCGTTTATCGTCAGTTAGATCAGACGACCCAGCGTTTTAACGTTGGCCTGGTTGCCATTACTGACGTACAGAACGCCCGTTCACAGTACGATACCGTGTTGGCGAACGAAGTTACCGCGCGTAACAACCTGGACAACGCCGTTGAACAGCTGCGTCAGGTCACCGGCAATTACTACCCGGAACTGGCCTCGCTAAATGTTGATGGTTTTAAAACCAACAAACCGCAGGCGGTGAATTCACTGCTGAAAGAAGCAGAAAACCGCAACCTGACGTTATTGCAGGCACGTTTAAGTCAGGATCTGGCGCGTGAGCAAATTCGTCTGGCGCAGGATGGTCATCTGCCGACGCTGGGTTTAACCGCCTCTACCGGTGTATCTGATACCTCTTACAGTGGTTCTAAAACTAACAACTCTCAGTATGACGACAGCAACCAGGGCCAGAACAAAATTGGTCTGAACTTCTCGCTGCCGCTGTACCAGGGCGGGATGGTTAACTCGCAGGTTAAACAAGCGCAGTACAACTTTGTTGGTGCCAGCGAGCAACTGGAAAGCGCGCACCGCAGCGTAGTGCAGACCGTTCGTTCGTCATTCAACAACATTAATGCGTCTATCAGTAGCATTAATGCGTACAAACAAGCCGTTGTCTCTGCGCAAAGCTCCCTGGACGCGATGGAAGCGGGTTATTCTGTCGGTACACGTACCATCGTAGACGTGTTGGATGCCACCACCACGCTGTACAACGCTAAGCAGCAGTTGGCAAATGCGCGTTATACTTATCTTATCAACCAGTTAAACATCAAGTCTGCGCTCGGTACGCTTAACGAGCAGGATCTGGTGGCGCTGAACAATACGCTGGGCAAACCTATTTCCACCGCACCTGACGCCGTTGCGCCGGAAAACACCCAGCAAGACGCCGCGGCAGACGGATATACCGCGAACAGTGCGGCACCGGCGGTCAAACCGGCAGCAGCACATACAACCAGCAGCAGTAACGGCAACAACCCGTTCCGTAATTGATGTTGATGACGGGGCTTCGGCCCCGTCTGAACGTAAGACAACGTAAAGATCCGCCCCTTCTTCCGCATTCTCGCCTCTTCCCGCTTCAATTTCGACCAGCCATCCTCTATTCTGAGCAGTATTTACCACTGGGTCCTGGAAGACATAAATGAAACGGACAAAATCTATACATCACGCGTCGTTCCGCAAAAGCTGGAGCGCACGCCATCTGACTCCTGTCGCACTGGCTGTGACCGCTGTTTTTATGCTGGCAGGCTGTGAAAAAAGTGACGAAACAGTTTCGCTTTACCAGAATGCGGACGACTGCTCTGCGGCGAATCCAGGTAAAAGCGCTGAATGTACTACCGCATTCAACAACGCACTGAAAGAAGCTGAACGCACGGCGCCAAAATACGCCACGCGCGAAGACTGTATTGCCGAGTTCGGTGAAGGTCAGTGCCAGCAGGCACCTGCCCAGGCAGGAATGGCACCTACGGGCGAAGGCCAGGCTCAAGCGCAGAATCAAAGCAGTGGCAGCTTCTGGATGCCGCTGATGGCGGGTTACATGATGGGTCGGATGATGGGCGGCGGCATGGGCGCGCAACAACCGCTGTTCAGCTCGAAAAATCCGGCAAGCCCGGCATATGGCAAATACACGGATGCCGGCGGTAAAAACTACGGTGCCGCCACACCGGGCCGCACCATGACCGTTCCGAAAACCGCGATGGCACCAAAACCTGCCACAACGTCTACCGTTACGCGCGGTGGATTTGGTGAGTCGGTGGCAAAACAGAGCACCATGCAACGTAGCGCCAGCGGCACCACGACACGTTCGATGGGTGGCTGATCCCTATGGAAAGAGTCAGTATTGTTGAGCGCCCGGACTGGCGCGACAAAGCTACCGAATACGGTTTCAACTTTCACACCATGTACGGCGAGCCGTACTGGTGTGAAGATGCCTACTACAAGCTCACGCTGGCCCAGGTTGAAAAACTGGAAGAGGTCACCGCAGAGCTGCATCAGATGTGCCTTAAAGTGGTTGAAAGGGTCATCAACAGCGATGAGCTGATGACCAAGTTTCGCATTCCAAAGCATACCTGGGGCTTTGTTCGCCAGTCCTGGCAGACACAGCAACCGTCGCTTTATTCCCGTCTCGATCTGGCGTGGGATGGCACGGGTGAACCCAAGCTGCTGGAAAACAACGCAGATACGCCAACCTCATTGTATGAAGCTGCTTTTTTCCAGTGGATCTGGCTGGAAGATCAGCTTAATGCGGGCAACCTGCCGGAAGGCAGCGATCAGTTCAACAGCCTGCAGGAAAAACTGATCGAACGTTTCACTGAGCTGCGCGAGCAGTACGGTTTTCAGTTGCTGCACCTGACCTGCTGTCGCGATACGGTCGAAGATCGTGGAACGATCCAGTATTTGCAGGATTGCGCGGCTGAGGCTGAAATTGCCACTGAATTTCTCTATGTCGAAGATATCGGGCTCGGTGAAAAAGGTCAGTTCACGGACATGCAGGACCAGGTGATCGCCAACCTGTTCAAGCTGTATCCGTGGGAGTTTATGCTGCGTGAAATGTTCTCCACCAAGCTGGAAGACGCTGGCGTTCGCTGGCTGGAACCGGCATGGAAGAGCATTATCTCCAACAAAGCACTGCTGCCGCTGCTGTGGGAAATGTTCCCGGATCACCCGAATCTGCTACCGGCATATTTCGCCGAAGACGACTATCCGCAGATGGATAAATTTGTCGTGAAACCGATCTTCTCGCGTGAAGGGGCTAACGTTTCCATCATTGAAAACGGTAAAACGATCGAAGCCGTGGAAGGGCCATACGGTGAAGAAGGTATGATCGTACAGCAGTTCCATCAGCTACCAAAATTTGGCGACAGCTATATGCTGATCGGCAGCTGGCTGATTAACGATCAACCGGCCGGGATCGGCATTCGTGAAGACAGAGCGTTGATCACCCAGGATCTCTCACGCTTCTATCCGCATATTTTTGTCGAATAAATCTGTTGTGCCCGGTGGCGCTCACGCTGACCGGGCCTACGTTCGATACCATCCGGTAAAATACTACCCCACCTGCACCGACAACATACTCAGGCTACCCATCTCAATGCCATCGACCGGGATTGTTACAGGTTCTTTACCATCCCATGCGCCTAAAACATACAGCAGCGGCAGGAAGTGATCCGGTGTTGGGTTCGACAACGATCCGCCTTCATGCTCGAGATAATTCACCAGCGGATGCTGTTCAACCGGTCCCTGCCAGGTCAGGTTGGCTTTCACATAATCATTGAATGAGGTCGCCCACGGGTATGGTGTATTTTCACCGTGCCAGCGTGCTGTACGCAGGTTATGTACCACGTTGCCACTGGCCACCAGCATAATGCCTTCATCGCGCAATGCTGCCAGCTTACGGCCTATTTCAAAATGCCAGGCCGCAGGTTTAGTGCTATCGACACTCAACTGCACCATCGGGATATCCGCGTTCGGGTACATCTTGATCAGCACGCCCCATGAGCCGTGGTCAAATCCCCACGCCTCTTTATCCAACGTGACTGGCACTGGAGAAAGCAGATCCACCAGATGCTGAGCCAGTTCAGGAGACCCAGGGGCCGGATAATGCGTGTCATACAGTGCTTGCGGGAAACCACCAAAATCGTGGATCGTTTTTGGTGCTTCCATCGCCGTCACACCTGTCCCACGAGTGAACCAATGTGCCGAGACCACAACAATCGCTTTCGGGCGTGGCAACGTTTCCCCCAGTTGCTGCCAGGCGCGGGTATAAACGTTATCTTCCAGAACATTCATTGGGCTGCCGTGTCCCAAAAACAATGCTGGCATACGAGTTGAAGACATGATGATATCCTTACTGAGGGAGTCATTTTGATATCACCACAATACGCTTTTTCGGTTGATGAAGAACTCAGATAACCATGATGAAGATCATCAGTTATTTTGACGATCCGCCCCGAACAGCAGATTGATAAGGAGTTTTATTTGTCGATGTCAGTACCTTTACTTCTGACCTTACTGGCAGGCGCCGCCACATTTATCGGTGCATTTATTGGCGTGCTGGGACAAAAACCCTCTAACCGCGTTCTCGCGTTTTCTCTGGGTTTTGCCGCAGGTATCATGCTGCTGATTTCCCTGATGGAAATGTTGCCAGCCGCACTGGCAGCAGAGGGAATGTCGCCGGTGCTGGGTTACGGGATGTTTATCGTTGGTTTGTTGGGCTACTTTGGCCTGGATCGTTTGCTGCCGCACGCTCACCCTCAGGATTTAGTCCAAAAAACCACACAGCCGTTACCCGGTTCCATTAAACGTACTGCGATTTTATTAACGCTGGGTATCAGCCTGCACAACTTTCCGGAAGGGATCGCGACTTTTGTTACTGCCAGCAGCAACCTGGAGTTGGGTTTTGGTATCGCACTGGCCGTTGCATTACATAATATACCTGAAGGTTTAGCCGTTGCCGGGCCCGTTTATGCTGCCACAGGTTCCAAACGTACCGCTATATTCTGGGCAGGGATCTCAGGAATGGCAGAAATATTAGGTGGGGTACTGGCATGGTTAATTCTGGGCAGTTTGATTTCGCCCGTGGTAATGGCGGCAATTATGGCCGCGGTCGCCGGAATTATGGTCGCATTATCCGTTGATGAACTGATGCCGCTGGCAAAAGAGATCGACCCCAATAATAATCCCAGTTATGGCGTACTGTGTGGAATGTCGGTAATGGGCCTCAGCCTGGTTATCCTGCAATCTATGGGCATCGGGTGAAGCCGATGGCGGATGCTGCTCTGTGACTCAGAACATCCGCCTCATTCATGGTGGCAGGGCTGCTATTCGTGGTCCTTGACGGTGGTACCACCTTCGCCCGTATGGCGAAACAGTTTGTTGCGCGCCTCAAGTAATGCATCTCTGTCTTGCCGGAACGCTCTGCAATAACGTTTCATATGGCAATAATAACCGATAGCAACGAGTGCAATTAATACAATCCAATACCAGGCAATAAACATTCTTTTACCCTTAAAATTTAACATCATTAAACATTTAACGTTAAAATTTTACATAACTATATTCTGACCTACCTCTATAGTGGCATAACATGAAAACAAATATATGATTTCGATCATATAACGTAACGGATAAAGCTAATCAAAAAACCTGCATTAAAAAGGAAACAATATCATCAGATTCATACGGCCAAATAAAAACTCATTATCCAGAACAACGTTCCTCATTGTCATTCACATAATAATAAAAATGTTACCCACTGATAATTAATAATTTTCTCACGGAACGTGATATTTATTTAGACATTCACGGGCTATACCATTTAATTATGACAACGTATTAGTATAAGAAAAATATATTAAGAACTATTATTTAGTGTTGATACGTAGTACCAGAGCATCCTATCTAACTAAAGCTAAATTCTCCGGCCATAACAACAAAAAACCGAAGCCAGAAAACTGACTTCGGTTTTTTTCTACCACAACAAGCGTGGGAATACGCTATTAGCTGGCTTTGCGCTCGTGCGCCTGACGATAAGCCACTAAATCTTCGATAGTGACTACAGCCATATTGTGCTTGCCGGCAAATGCAATGCACTCCGGCGCGCGCGCCATGGTGCCATCATCATTAGTCAATTCGCACAGCACACCAGCCGGTTTAAAACCCGCCAGCGTCACCAGATCGATGGTGGCTTCGGTGTGGCCACCGCGAGTTAACACACCACCAGCCTGAGCACGCAGCGGGAAAACGTGGCCCGGGCGGTTCAGATCGGAAGGTTTAGCGCCATCTTTAATCGCCGCGCGAACGGTAGTGACACGGTCTGCTGCGGAAACACCGGTAGTCACACCTTCTGCCGCTTCAATGGTCACGGTAAAACCCGTACCGTAAGCGCTGGTGTTATTTTCCACCATCATCGGCAGATCGAGCTGTTTGCGTCGGTCTTCAGTGATGCACAGGCAAACAATACCGCTACCGTGACGGATGGTCAGCGCCATCTGTTCAACAGTCATGGTTTCTGCCGGGAAAATCATATCACCTTCGTTTTCACGGTCTTCATCGTCAAGCACCATCACACCGCGTCCTTCACGCAGCGCAGCAAGCGCATGTTCAACACGTTCGAAAGGCGTACCAAAAGAGGAAAGTAGCGTCTGATTCATGGTAAAAAAACCTCACTAAAATTATGGTTACCAGAATCAGGGCAGTCTTAGGAGTGCCGTCAAAGCGGCAAAAAAATAACGTGAGCGGGTCCATGCCCGACTGGATCGTTACTCTCTCCCATCCGGACTCTAACCGTCGGCCCCGGAATTACACCGGATCTGCTGACCTTTTTGCCGTAACAAAAAGCGCTCGCGGGCTTTCAACATTCGTTGATTTACCGCCGGTGGGGAATTTCGCCCCGCCCTGAGAATAAGCGGGTTAACTATAACGCTATTGATTACCTTCATCAACGCCTTTACTCGACTTAGCTTCACACAATTCTGGTTTATGCCTGGGGCAGTTCGCACTACAATAGGCAGCAACACGTACCAGTTCAGGGAAACCATAATGATTGACCCGAAAAAAATTGAGCAGATTGCTCGTCAGGTTCACGAGTCGATGCCGAAAGGGATCCGGGAGTTTGGCGAAGACGTTGAGAAGAAAATTCGCCAAACGCTGCAATCGCAGCTGACACGTCTGGATCTGGTAAGCCGCGAAGAGTTTGACGTACAAACCCAGGTTTTACTGCGTACCCGTGAAAAACTGGCGCTGCTTGAGCAACGCCTGACGGAGCTTGAAGCGCGTGAAAAAACGGTTGAAGTTAAGCCTGCGCCCGCAATCCCGCCAGTCGATCCACAAGTATAAAAACGACAACGGGCCGTAAGGCCCGTTAATATGTTAGTGTTCCAGTTCTAATTTTTTCGCCTCTGTTGCCTGCTGGCAGTAAAGTGCATAGCGTTTGCAAAACCAGCTGCGATGTTCCTCATCCATATTTCCAGTGACAGCCTGGATATCAACGGGTCGGCCCTCAGCCTGCATTCTGGCAAAACTCCGGGCCAGGAAATCGAAATTGTTCAGTGAATACATATTGCTGTTCATGAGCATACCCTCCAGTTATTGAATATCTGTTAAGGCCATATGCTTTTTCTGATTTCAGTATTTCCCTATACGCGAAGCTGTTCTGTACATTATGTGCGCAAAATAAGGGCCCTGCTTCACACTTTTCTACGAAATCTGTGAGAGAGTCAAATGAGGTCTATCAGAGGAGGAATACACCTCCTCCTCTGATCTTTCTTCCGGTACTCCGGGTCGAGCAAACAGCATCGTCAAGCAAGGAAAGCGCGCTAAACGGAAGGTTCGACGCGTTTCCGGTAATTGTTATTTATCGCTGTCTTTCTGGATCTTTTTGATGATATTGGTCGTTGAACAACCATCTTCGAAGTTGAGTACCAATACTTCTCCGCCGTTGGCCCACACCTCTTTGCTGCCGGCAATCTCGTCCGGCTTGTAATCGCCACCTTTGACCAGCAGATCCGGCAGAACACCGGCAATCAGACGCTGCGGCGTATCCTCTTCAAAAGAGACGACCCAGTCGACAGACTCCAGCGCCCCCAGCACGATCATACGCTGTTCAAGCGGGTTGACCGGGCGCGTTTCACCTTTCAGACGTTTGGTGGACGCATCGCTGTTAACCGCGACGATCAGACGGTCACCCAGCTTGCGCGCATTTGCCAGATAGGAGACATGACCCGCATGCAGGATGTCGAACACGCCGTTGGTCATCACCACTTTCTCACCACGTTTGCGGGCGCTGGCGACAGCCTGCTTCAGCTCATCTTCACTCATCACGCCAAAGCCGGTATCAGCGCGACCGCGCACGGCATTTTCCAGCTCGATCGGTGAAACCGTAGAGGTCCCCAGCTTACCGACAACAACACCTGCTGCCGCGTTAGCAAAATAGCACGCCTCTTCCAGCGAATTACCCGCGGCAAGCGTCGCTGCCAGTACGCCGATAACCGTATCGCCCGCACCGGTCACGTCATACACTTCCTGCGCCTGGGTCGGCATGTGCAATGGCGCTTTGCCCGGTTGCAGCAGCGTCATGCCCTGTTCGGAGCGCGTGATTAACAGTGCAGAAAGGCCGAAATCCGCAATCACCTTCATGCCGCGTTCAACCAGCTCATCTTCGCTCTTGCACTTACCCGCAACCGCTTCAAACTCAGACAGGTTCGGCGTCAGCAGCGTTGCGCCGCGGTAGCGTTCAAAATCGGTCCCTTTCGGATCGATAAGTACCGGAACCCCTGCTTTACGTGCCAGTGCAATCATTTGCTGAACGCTTGCCAGCGCACCTTTGGCGTAGTCCGACAGCACCAGCGCGCCGATAGATCCCAGCGCCTGATTGATACGCTCATGCAGTGGCTGCGGATCCACACCTTCAAAGCCTTCTTCGAAATCCAGGCGAATCAGCTGCTGGTTGCGGGAAAGCACGCGCAGCTTGGTTATCGTCGGATGCGTCGGCACGGAAACGAAGTCACATTTTACGTTTACGTCCGCCAGCGTTTTACTGAGTGCACGCGCCGCATCGTCAATGCCCGTCAGCCCCACCAGACGCGAATTCGCTCCCAGAGAGGCAATGTTCATCGCCACGTTTGCTGCGCCACCAGGACGTTCTTCAATGGTATCCACTTTTACCACCGGGACCGGCGCTTCCGGGGAGATACGGCTGGTAGGGCCGTACCAGTAGCGATCCAGCATCACATCACCGACAACCATGACTCCTGCACGTTCAAACTCTGGCAGCGTTACTTTCATTCCTGTCTCCTGAGAGATTCTCTGAGGGTCTTAAAATTTGCGCGCGATAATAGCACACTTCACTCGGCAACCAGCCACTTCTGCCAGCTGTCACGCACCAGCGTACGTTCAGCACTGAAGCTCTCCGGCGCGACATGGCCCGGAAGTTCCTGCAGGGCAAGATGGTGAAGTTCATCGCGCAGCGTTGTGTAAGCGCGGGTAAGCGCCAGCGCTTCCTGTTCGTCCATAATGTCGTTTTGCGCCAGTAATTCCAGAATGCGCACGTTATCCGACCAGCGCGTCAGCTTGGGTTTTTCGTGGGCATAGCGCAGCACCAGATATTGCGTAATAAACTCAATGTCGGTGATACCGCCTTCATCTGCTTTGATATCAAAACGATCGCGATGCTTATTGCCCAGATGGGCACGCATTTTCTCACGCATTTCGCGCACGTCTGTCTGCAATGTTTTTCCATCACGGGCGAGCGTCATGATATCGCGCCGCACCACATCAAACTGAGAGGTCAGTTGCGGGTCGCCGTACACCACACGAGCCCGCACCAGCGCCTGATGCTCCCACGTCCAGGCTTCGTTACGCTGGTAGTCAGCGAAAGCATCTGTTGAGGTCACCAGCATTCCCGCCGCACCGGACGGACGCAGCCGTGCATCCACTTCATACAAAATGCCAGATGAGGTGCGGGTACTGAAAAGATGCATAATGCGCTGCGACAGGCGCAGATAGAACTGCCGCCCGTCAATCTCACGTTCGCCGTCCGTCATCACATCCATCGGGCAATCATGCAGGAAGATCAAGTCGAGATCGGAGCTATAGCCCAGCTCCCAACCGCCCAGTTTGCCGTAGCCAACAACGGCAAAACCGCGGCCTTCGCGATCGCCAAGATGCGTTGGCTGCCCGTAGCGGGCGACCATTTGCGTCCACGCCTGCTGAACTACGGCATCAATAATGGCTTCCGCCAGCCAGGTCAGATGATCGCTTACCTTCATCACCGGCAGCGTCCCGGCGATATCAGCCGCCGCAATACGCAGCAACTGCGTTTGCTTAAACTGACGCAGGGCTTCCAGTTGCTGCTCTTCGTCATCTTCCGGTACGCGTAGCAAATACTGGCGCAACTCATCACGATAGGCGTCAGTCGCCGTGGGTTGGTACAACGTGTTGGGGTCCAGCAGTTCATCGAGCAACAGCGGATAGCGTGCCAGTTGGCTGGCCACCATGGGTGAGGCAGCGCACAGCGAAATCAGGTGTTTAAGCGCCCCTGGGAATTCGCTCAGCAGTTCCAGATAAGTCGTGCGGGTGACAATGCCCACCAGCAGCGGAGTAATACGCGACAACGGCACGGAGGCATCATCGCGGGAACAGACATCGCTCAGCAGATGCGGCATCAAATGATCCAGCACCTGACGCCCCCGCGGGCCTATCGTGCGCTTATCCAGCTCTTTACGGAAATCAGCGATCAGTGTCAGCACACGGCGGCGATCATCATCCGCCAGATGCATCAGCACTGGCGTAGTATCATCTTCCTGCAACGCATCCTGCCACAGCTCGCGCCACTGTTCCGACAGCGACTCTTCCTGAGTTTCACTGTCGTCATCACCAATTAACTCATTAAACACCCGGCGCACATTACTCATGTGCGCCGCCAGCACATCAGTCAGTTGCTGCCAGTCATCGACACGCATCCCCCACGCCAGTCTTGCCCGGTTCAGCTCATCGCCCGGCAGCGTTTGGGTCTGTTCGTCATTGATACTCTGCAGCAGATTTTCCAGGCGGCGTAAATAGAGATAGGCCGTCCGTAGTTGTTCCGCATCGGTATCAGACAGCAAATGCAGCGCATTGATGGCGCTTAGTGTGGGTAAAAGCGAACGGGATTGCAGAGAAGGCTCACGCCCGCCGCGGATCAGCTGGAATACCTGAACGATAAATTCAATTTCACGAATACCGCCCGCGCCGAGCTTAATGTTGTCCTTCAGACCACGACGGCGAACTTCACGGGCAATCATTCCTTTCATATTACGCAGGGACTGGATCACACTGAAATCGATGTAGCGACGGAAGACAAACGGTCGTAGCATGGCGCGAAGCTCGCTGACATAAGTACCGTCGGCATCGCCCATAATACGTGCTTTCACCATTGCATAGCGTTCCCAGTCGCGCCCTTGCTCCTGATAATAATCCTCCAGCGCGGAGAAGCTCAGCACCAACGGACCGCTGTCGCCAAACGGACGTAAGCGCATGTCTACCCGATAAACAAACCCGTCCATGGTTGGCTGATCCAACACCTTGATGAGTCGCTGCCCCATACGGGTAAAGAACTGCGCGTTATCCAGTTCACGCCGCCCACCCTGCGTAGAACCATGTTCCGGCCAGGCGAAAATCAGATCGATATCGGAAGAAAAATTCAGCTCGCCGCCACCGAGTTTTCCCATCCCTAAAATCAGCAGCGGTTGTGGGGTGCCATCCTGATTACAGGGCGTTCCCCACTCACGGCAACAGGCGTCATACAGCCAATCACGTGCGGCAATGATCAGCGTCTCCGCCAGGTGACTTAGCTGTTGCAAAATACTCTCTTCAGCCACCAGCGACAGCGTCTGCGCCCAGGCAATGCGCACCATGATGCGACGGCGGAACAGGCGAAGTTCACGCATCAACGTCGCTTCATCACTGACGTCGTTCAACGCTTGCTGTAACCAGGTGACATAGTGTTGCCATTCATCAGCCTGTGGCGCGGCGCTTTCCAGCTCCACCAGCCACTCAGGATGGGCAATCACACTGTCGCGAACAAAATCACTGAATGTAAGCACTGACTTCGCCTGCACACTAAGTGAGGACTCAGATATTGCTGCTGGCAGCCGCTCAACAACGGTCGGCCAGTACTGCTGTAACGGTGAAGAGAGCTGCTTCATCTACGGGTTATCCTTTGAATGGTGCCGGATGGCGGCGTTTCGCTTTATCCGGCCTACATGACACTTACACCCATCGCGTAGGCCTGATAAGCGCAGCGCCATCAGGCATCCCGGCCTCGATCCTGGTTATCGTTTACCGCTGTGTAGCCAGAACGGTTCCTGAGAGATCGCTTCGTTGCGGAAGTGTTCAATTTCAATATGTTGGCGGGTTTCGATGGCATGACGCAGCCCCTGCCAGTTGGCAATCCATTCTGATGCGACATTCTCATCGTAGTAACCCGCCAGCATCAGAATGCTATCAATATTTCGCGTCAGACGAGGGAGTTGATCGGTGTACTGATCGCCCAGCGGTTGAGCAAAAGCCGTTTTCAGTTCAGCGGCATGGCGTGAAAGATGGGTGTCAGAAAAACGCTTAAAGGAGTCGGTAATTTTAGCCTGTGCTTTTGCATCAAGGAACGTTTGCCACCCTTTGGTTACCAGCCATTCGGTCAGTGCCAGTTTAGCCATTGCCGTTTGCGTACTATAAACCGCCGAAACGGCAGAAACATCCGCAGCAATAGTCGCTTCCGACTGAGTGAGCAAATCACGTAAGTGAGCGCTCGCTTTACGTGGAACATGACCACCAAAGAGCATCAGGACGTGGCGAACCAACCCTATTGCAGCCAACACGCCAGCTTTCGCACCTTTGACGCCGCGCACCCACAACTCTTCGTGATACTGCCATTGTGACAATGCCTGTTCCAGCGCCGCTTCCAGCCCTTGTTCAATGTTCGCTTTCGCAGGGACTTTCAGAATACCCGTCGGTTTGATTTCACGCGGTGCGTTCCCCTGCGCCAGATGATAACCACGAGCCGCCTTGCTCAGACTGCCCTGGCGTAAACCGGTTTGCGACACCAACTGACTTGCCAGCTTCAGTACCGCACGGGTATCGCCGCTCAACAACTCAAGTTCAAGCTCACAGAGGGGTTCTGCAAACTCGCCGGCCTTCACCTCCCCCAGATCGAGAGCGATTTCAATCCGGCTGCCGTCGACATCAACCAACCATTTCTCGCGGTAAAAGTCGGTGCTGAACAACGGTTGCACCTGAGAGGCAAGATCGGCTGGGAGTTCACCATTGGGCCAAACCTCAGCAGGAAACTGGGTGAGATCCAGTTCCGGCGCGCTCAAGGCGACATTATATTCTGGTCGCTGATGCAGACCGCCCGTTACCCGTCCGGCAATTTTCATGGTCATTTCATAACGACCATTCTCCCCGCGAATACGCAGCCCCATATCATGGCCTCGCAACCAGGCATCCGGGGTTTCGTAGTAAATATTCAGCAACTGGCTGGGGGCGTGATGCTCTCCCCCCAATGTATTCAGACGTTCACGTAGCGCATCTACAGCATCACTATTGACGATAAACTTTAATTCGATTTCCTGGGCCATGGTCTTGTACTTATGGGTTATGTCACAGTTGAGAAAACAGACTGCGAACTAAGTGCATTCTTTATTGTCAGTAGATAGTATTTTGCGCCAAATTGCCATGCAACGTGCAATTTGACGGGCGTAAAAGTTTCGAGTGGTGGCAAAAAGGACACAGATGATTCCGATTGATGTCGAATGCTTTGCGTAGAGACACTGATGCCACTACTATCGTTCCACTTTCTATGACAATAACGACAGCCTGATGCCAAAATTACGCCTGATTGGATTAACTTTACTCGCACTTAGCGCCACTGCAGTCTCTCATGCCGAAGAGAAGCGCTATGTCTCTGATGAACTGAACACCTGGGTCCGCAGCGGTCCGGGAGATAATTATCGCCTCGTGGGCACGGTTAACGCCGGCGAGGAAGTCACGCTTTTACAGACTGACGCCAACACCAACTACGCCCAGGTGAAAGACAGCACTGGACGTACCGCGTGGATCCCACTTAAAGAACTGAACAGTACGCCAAGCCTGCGTACCCGCGTACCCGATCTTGAAAACCAGGTTAAGACACTGACCGATAAGCTCAATAATATCGATACCACCTGGAATCAACGCACCGCCGATATGCAGCAAAAAGTATCGCAAAGCGACAGCGTGATCGACGGGTTGAAGGAAGAAAACCAGAAGCTGAAGAACGAGCTTATTGTGGCGCAAAAGAAAGTCAGCGCCGCTAACCTTCAGCTTGATGACAAGCAACGTACTATCATCATGCAATGGTTCATGTATGGTGGCGGCGTGCTCGGACTCGGCCTGCTTCTCGGTTTGGTTCTGCCACACATGATCCCGAGCCGGAAGCGCAAAGATCGCTGGATGAACTGAATCGCCTTCTCCCTCACACTGACATATGATTAAGGAATACTGTTTTTCAAAAGGAACGTGGTGTGAAGATTTATCTGGTCGGTGGTGCTGTTCGGGATGCGTTATTAGGGCTACCGATTAAAGATAAAGATTGGGTCGTTGTCGGCGCCACGCCGCAGGAGATGCTTGACGCGGGCTATCAGCAGGTAGGTCGCGATTTCCCCGTGTTTCTCCACCCACGCACCCGGGAAGAGTATGCGCTGGCACGCACCGAACGAAAATCGGGCTCAGGTTACACCGGGTTCACCTGTTATGCCGCGCCGGACGTTTCGCTGGAAGCCGATCTTCAGCGCCGCGACCTGACGATCAACGCGTTAGCCCGTGACGACGACGGAGAGATTATCGATCCGTATAACGGCCGTGGCGATCTGGAAAATCGTTTGTTGCGCCATGTATCCCCTGCTTTTAGTGAAGATCCGCTGCGCGTCCTGCGCGTGGCGCGTTTTGCTGCCCGCTATGCACACCTTGGCTTTCGTGTTGCTGATGAAACCATGATGCTGATGCGCAACATGGCCGCCGCTGGAGAGCTGGAACACCTGACGCCAGAACGTGTGTGGAAAGAGACAGAAAGCGCCTTAACCACCCGCAATCCGCAGGTATTTTTCCAGGTCCTGCGCGATTGCGATGCCCTGCGCGTGCTGTTCCCGGAAGTAGATGCCCTGTTTGGCGTTCCAGCCCCCGCACAATGGCATCCGGAAATCGACACCGGCATTCACACACTAATGACGCTGTCGATGGCGGCTATGTTAAGCCCGGAGGTCGACGTGCGTTTCGCCACGCTGTGTCACGATCTCGGTAAAGGATTGACACCCAAAGCACTCTGGCCGCGCCACCATGGTCACGGTCCGGCAGGCGTTAAGTTGGTAGAACAACTGTGCCAACGCATGCGCGTGCCCAATGACATCCGCGACTTAGCCAAACTGGTAGCCGAATTTCACGATCTGATTCATACCTTCCCGATCCTGCAGCCCAAAACCATCGTGAAGCTGTTTGATTCCATTGACGCCTGGCGTAAACCACAACGAGTGGAACAAATCGCTCTGACCAGCGAGGCCGACGTTCGTGGTCGAACTGGTTTTGAAGCAACAGATTATCCGCAGGGCAGATTGCTGCGCGAGGCCTGGCAGGTTGCACAAGCGGTACCCACAAAAGAGGTTGTCGAGGCAGGTTTTAAAGGTCCGGCAATTCGCGAGGAACTGACCCGACGTCGCATTGCAGCAGTGGCCAGTTGGAAGGAACAGCGTTGCCCAAAAGCGTAGGAAATGCATTGCCGGATGCGCTGCGCTTATCCGGCCTACAGGTTCGAAACGGATATAACCCGTAGGCCGGATAAGGCGGAACGCCGCCATCCGGCACCACGGAAAGTCATCAGAAGAACACCACGTAAACGGCGGCGGCGACCACAAAACGATAAATCGCAAACGGAATAAACGAGATCCGTTTAATCAGTTGCAGGAAGGTTTTGATCGCCACCAACGCCACAACAAATGCCGTCACGAAGCCGACAGCAAACATCGGAATATCTGATGCGGTCAGGAACGACCAACTTTTGTAGAGATCCAGCGCCGTCGCGCCCATCATCATCGGTACCGCCAGCAGGAATGAAAATTCAGATGCTGCATAACGGCTCACCCCCATCAGCATACCGCCAGAGATAGTCGCTCCGGAACGGGAAAAGCCGGGCCACAACGCCAAACACTGGAAACAGCCAATCATAAACGCCTGGCGGTAAGTCATATCATCCAGACCCGGCGCACGCGGTTCTTTTGGTTTGAGACACTCTGCGACAATCAGCAGCACGCCCCCCACCACCAGCGCATACATCACGTTGATCGGGTTAAACAGTGACTTGATGGTGTCGTGGAAGACCAGACCCAGAACAACAGCAGGAACCATCCCCAACAAGATATGTCCGAGGGTCAGTCGCCCCTTACCAGAGCCTTCATGCGGGGTCTTGCCAAAGTGAATGCCAATTAAACCAAACAGACGTCGCCAGAACATCACCACTACAGCCAGAATGGAACCCAGTTGGATCACGACTTCAAACGTTTTTGCGGTATCGCCCTCAAAACCTAACAGGTGGCCGACAATTATCATATGGCCGGTACTGGAAACGGGGAGGAACTCCGTCAGCCCTTCGACCACACCCAAAATTGCCGCTACCAGCAGCGAGTGCATATCACTCATCAATAAACCCCTAACGAAAGAGAAAAAGCACGGCAAAAAAGAGCCGACGTCAGGACTCTTTTATACCTGTTTGGTTTAGATATTATTAAGTTAATTATTTTCTTTCAGATTATTGCTACGTTCGATGATAACCCCGACGTTTGCCGCACGGGCCACCGCACCAGGTTTGCTCAGCTTGATGCGCACCCATGGAGAATTAAAGCGGCTGAGCAGGAGATCCGCCACCTCTTCCGCCACACGTTCTACCAGCGCAAAACGCCCACCTTCCACATGATTAACAACTGTTTGAGCAATATCAGCATAGCTCAGGCAATCAGCGACATCATCACTTTTGGCAGATTTACGGTTATCCCATGCCATTTCGATATCGAACACCAGTTTTTGTTCGATAGTTTGTTCCCAGTCATAAACACCGATAGTGGTGATTACTGAAAGTTGCTCTATAAATACAATATCCATCACGACCTGCCTGCTTTTTGGCTAACCCGGATACCACTTCCGGCGAAATATGCGTATTATCCACAGAAGTAGCGTTTTACACGACATTTTCAAAACGGAACAGCTTATGAGTGCAATCGCGCCTGGAATGATCATCTTCGCGTACCTCTGCGGCTCAATTTCCAGTGCCATTCTGGTATGCCGCCTCGCTGGATTGCCGGACCCGCGTACAAGCGGCTCTGGGAATCCGGGCGCGACAAACGTGCTGCGAATTGGAGGCAAAGGAGCCGCCGTCGCCGTGCTGATTTTCGACGTCCTGAAAGGTATGTTACCCGTCTGGGGGGCATACGCGCTAGGCGTCAGCCCCTTCTGGTTAGGATTGATCGCCATCGCGGCCTGCCTGGGGCATATTTGGCCGATATTTTTCGGTTTTAAAGGTGGAAAAGGCGTAGCCACCGCCTTTGGCGCGATTGCGCCGATTGGTTGGGATCTTACTGGCGTAATGGCTGGTACCTGGCTGCTAACCGTCCTACTGAGCGGCTACTCATCATTAGGCGCTATCGTCAGCGCACTGATTGCGCCGTTCTACGTCTGGTGGTTCAACCCTCAGTTCACCTTTCCGGTCTCCATGCTGTCATGCTTAATTCTGCTGCGTCACCATGACAATATCCAGCGTCTGTGGCGTCGTCAGGAGACAAAAATCTGGACCAAACTAAAGAAAAAGCGCGAAAAAGACCCTGAGTGATTTTCTTGCCGGATGGCGACGCGAACGCGTCTTATCCGGCTTGTGGAATCTGATACCCCTCAACAGGCTTACCCAATCTGTGCTGACACCACGTTGCCAGAAACTCCACGCACACACGCAACTTCACGCTGCGATACAGCGGCTCCTTATAAACCGCCCAAATGTTGGCGCTCTGCGCGTAGCCTGGCAGTACGCGAACCAGCTCGCCGCTGCGCAGGAACGGCTGCACATCCCATTCGGAGCGTAACATAATCCCCTTTCCTTGCAGCGCCCACTGCAGCACGATCTCACCGCTGTTGGACGAAAGGTGCCCTGCCACCTTAACCGTTTTTTTCTCCTGACCGTTGTCGAGCTCCCATACCCCGTGGGTCATATCGCGCTCTTTCGTTACCAGGCAATCGTGATGACTTAATTCCTGTAACGTCATCGGCTGGCCATATTTTTGTAAATATATCGGCGCGGCACACAATATTCTTTTATTTTTCGTTAACAAATGTGCAATATAATAATCAGGAATGTCATCATTAATTCGAATATCCAGATCGATATTATCCTGAGCTAAATCAATTTGCCGATCGTAAAGCTCAAAATGCACCTGTAATTCAGGATAGCTGTGCATCAATTCGGTAATTGCCGGGGCAATATAACTACGCCCAAATCCAAAGCTACAGCCGATACGAATCATCCCTTCCGGACGCGTTTTGATTTGTGTGACGTCATCCACCAGATGCTGATAACGGGCAAGGATCTCCAGCGCATGTTCATAACAGCGTTGCCCGCTTTCCGTGAGTGCCACGCCGCGCGCAGAGCGGCTAAGCAGTGTCGTGTTCAGCGTAGATTCGAGGATCTGAATGCGTTTTGTCACAAACGCAGGCGTTTGTCCAAGCGTCGCGGCTGCTGCGCTAAAGCTGCCACTATGAACAATCTCAACCAGCACCTGCAGGTCTTTCGCCAGGGGATAAGTGTTCAGCATGTTCAGTATATCCGTGATGTTGTTAACCGCAGTGTAATTCTCTGATGCGAATTAAACCCTGCCTTTGCGCAATTTTTATTGCCTTATCGGGACATCATTCACGAACTGTTAATTGGATATTCACAGTGGCAAATAATATAAAACCACATTTTTAGTGGTAGTTTGTGCCGGAGAATTTATTTCCAGATAAATAAAAGAACTGGAGTTAGCATAATGAGCAAGCAAAATAACCAAAATGCGATAAACACGCTGACAAACATTGTCGCGAATTTTACCGCCATGATTTCTACCCGCATGCCTGACGACGTCGTAGATAAATTAAAACAGCTACGCGAAGGCGAAACCTCGCCGATGGGTAAAATCATTTACCACACCATGTTTGACAACATGCAGAAGGCTATCGACCTGAATCGCCCGGCCTGTCAGGACACCGGCGAAATCATGTTCTTTGTAAAAGTCGGATCCCGCTTTCCGCTACTAGGCGAACTGCAAAGCATTTTGAAACAAGCCGTTGAAGACGCGACCGTCAAAGCGCCGCTGCGTCATAACGCGGTCGAGATTTTTGACGAAGTGAATACCGGTAAAAATACCGGTACCGGTGTGCCGTGGGTCACCTGGGATATCATCCCTGACGGCGACGATGCAGAAATCGAAGTCTACATGGCGGGCGGCGGCTGCACGCTACCGGGACGCTCCAAAGTGTTAATGCCTTCTGAAGGCTACGAAGGCGTAGTGAAATTTGTCTTCGAAAATATCTCAACGCTGGCGGTCAACGCCTGCCCGCCGGTGCTGGTCGGTGTCGGTATTGCTACCTCTGTAGAAACCGCGGCCGTGCTGTCACGAAAAGCGGTACTGCGTCCTATCGGGTCACGTCATCCGAACCCGAAAGCGGCAGAACTGGAACTGCGCCTGGAAGAAGGACTTAACCGCCTGGGCATTGGCCCACAAGGGTTGACCGGGAATAGCTCCGTCATGGGCGTACATATCGAATCTGCCGCGCGCCATCCCTCCACCATCGGCGTTGCCGTCTCCACTGGCTGCTGGGCGCACCGTCGCGGCACGCTGCTGGTTCATGCTGACCTCTCCTTCGAAAATCTGTCTCACACCCGGAGCGCGTTATGAAAAAGATCCTGACAACCCCGATCAAAGCCGAAGATCTGGAAGACATCCGCGTTGGCGATGTGATTTACCTGACCGGTACGCTGGTGACTTGTCGCGACGTGTGCCACCGCCGCCTGATCGAACTTAAGCGCCCGATACCGTATGACCTGAGCGGCAAAGCCATTTTCCATGCAGGTCCAATCGTACGTAAGAACGGTGAAAAATGGGAGATGGTTTCCGTTGGCCCAACCACCAGCATGCGTATGGAAGCCTTTGAGAAAGAGTTCATTGAGCAAACAGGTGTGAAACTGGTGGTCGGTAAGGGCGGTATGGGGCCGTTGACGGAAGAAGGCTGCAAGCAGTTCAAAGCGCTGCACGTGATCTTCCCGGCTGGCTGCGCAGTCGTCGCGGCAACCCAGGTTGAAGAGATCGAAGAAGTGCACTGGACGGAGTTAGGCATGCCGGAATCCCTGTGGGTATGCCGGGTAAAAGAGTTCGGCCCGCTGATTGTTTCCATCGACACCCACGGCAATAACCTGATCGCTGAAAACAAAAAGTTGTTCGCTGAACGCCGCGACCCGATCGTGGAAGAAATCTGCGAGCACGTGCACTACATCAAATAACCCTTCCGGAGGGGCGCTGCGCCCCTCCCCCTTTCGCAGGGATACAACAATGGCACCTTTAGCTGGTTGGTGGCGATACCTGGCTCCGCTGGTGGTTATCGCCATTATTGCTGTTCTGCCCGTTCCCACCGGTCTTGAGAGCCACACCTGGCTCTATTTTGCCGTCTTTACCGGTGCGATTGTCGGGCTCATTCTGGAACCTGTACCGGGTGCGGTAGTCGCGATGATAGGTATTTCGATTATCGCGGTACTGTCGCCGTGGATCCTGTTCAGCCCTGAACAACTCGCGCAGGACGGTTTTAAATTTACTGCCAAATCGCTGTCATGGGCGGTATCGGGTTTTTCTAACTCGGTTATCTGGCTGATTTTCGCGGCCTTTATGTTTGGCACCGGCTATGAGAAAACCGGACTGGGTCGACGTATTGCGCTGATGTTAGTGAAAAAGATGGGGCACCGTACGTTGTTTCTCGGCTACGCGGTGATGTTCTCTGAGCTGATCCTTGCTCCTGTCACGCCCTCTAACTCTGCGCGTGGTGCCGGGATTATCTATCCAATCATCCGCAACCTGCCGCCGCTATATAACTCACAGCCCAATGATCCCAGCGCCCGCTCTATCGGCTCTTACATTATGTGGATGGGGATTGTCGCTGATTGCGTTACCAGCGCTATTTTCTTAACGGCGATGGCACCAAACCTGCTGCTAATCGGTCTGATGAAAGGCGCATCTCACACGGCGCTAAGCTGGGGCGACTGGTTCTTAGGGATGCTGCCGCTAAGCATTTTGCTGGTATTGATCGTGCCCTGGCTGGCGTACGTGTTGTACCCACCGGTGCTGAAATCCGGCGACCAGGTACCGCGCTGGGCAGACACCGAGCTAAAAACAATGGGACCGCTGTGCGCACGTGAGAAAAAGATGCTGGCGCTGATGGTTGGCGCGCTGGTGCTGTGGATCTTCGGTGGTGACTATATCGATGCTGCAATGGTCGGTTACAGCGTGGTGGCACTCATGCTGGTGCTGCGCATCATCAGCTGGGATGACATCGTCAGTAATAAAGCCGCGTGGAACGTCTTTTTCTGGCTGGCCTCGCTGATAACGCTCGCCACTGGACTCAATAACACAGGCTTTATCACCTGGTTTGGCAAACTGCTGGCAAACGGGCTAAGCGGTTACTCGCCAATGATGGTGATGGTGGCACTGATCGTGGTGTTTTATCTGCTGCGCTACTTCTTTGCCAGCGCCACGGCATACACCTCGGCACTGGCACCGATGATGATTGCCGCCGCGCTGGCGATGCCCGCTATCCCACTACCAGTCTTTTGCCTGATGGTGGGGGCGGCGATTGGCCTGGGCAGCATTCTGACCCCCTATGCAACCGGCCCAAGCCCTATCTACTACGGTAGCGGCTATTTACCGACTGTAGATTACTGGCGATTAGGTGCCATTTTCGGCCTGATCTTCCTCGTGCTGCTGGTGATAACCGGCCTGGTCTGGATGCCCCTCGTTTTACTGTAAACCCCATTGGGGCGGCGTATTGTCGCCCCTTTTTTCCATAAGCTTCTCATATGACCCTTTTCCCACTGCGCTGAGGCATACTTTTTTGTATGCAAATACCCTCATGCCGATAAGGGAAACGCTCTGGATACGGTTGCGCACGAGACACATACACGAGGCTGGCAGGCCGAACTGGATCTGCAGTTCACCCGCACCACACACAAAACGGTGCTTGCCTCGTCGCGTCATCACGGCCCGTTAACGGTCCAGCGCCCGTTTTACCCGGAAAACGACGTCTGTCATCTCTATTTACTTCATCCTCCCGGCGGCATTGTCGGCGGTGACGAGTTGCATATTTCCGTTTCACTCAGCGAACACAGCCATGCCTTAATAACCATGCCCGGTGCGGGCAAGTTCTATCGTAGCCGTGGACCGCAGGCGCAGCTACGCCAGCATTTTACCCTCGCCCCACACGCCACGCTGGAGTGGCTACCGCAGGACACAATCCTTTTTCCCGGCGCCAATGCCACTCTCCAGTCAGTCTTTCACCTGACACATGAAAGTCATCTGTTTGCCTGGGATCTCTTGTGTCTCGGACGACCGGTACTGCAGGAAACGTTCGGTCACGGCACGCTACAGAACCGTCTGGAAGTATGGCGGGACGGACAACCGCTCCTGATAGAACGCCTGAAGTTGCAAGGTGGAGACTTGAGCAGCATTGCCCGGCATCCCTGGGTCGGCACGCTGCTGTGCTACCCGGCGAACGAAAATATGCTGGAAGGTGTACGCGAACGGCTCACACCATTGGGAAATTACGCCGGTGCCACGCTTAACGACGCGTTGCTTACGCTACGTTTTCTGGCAGATGACAACCTGGTCGTTCAGCGCGTGATGCGCGATATCTGGCAATTCCTACGCCCACTGCTTACGCAGAAATCTCCCGTACTCCCGCGAATCTGGCAAACCTAAGAGAACCATTATGGAACTGACCCCCCGAGAAAAAGACAAGCTGTTGCTGTTCACCGCTGCGTTGGTGGCAGAGCGTCGCCTGGCCCGCGGGCTAAAGCTGAACTACCCGGAATCGGTGGCGCTGATTAGCGCTTTCATCATGGAAGGGGCGCGCGATGGCAAAACTGTTGCCTCGCTGATGGAAGATGGTCGCCACGTTCTCACCCGCGATCAAGTGATGGAAGGCGTTCCGGAGATGATCCCGGATATTCAGGTAGAAGCCACGTTTCCGGACGGTTCTAAACTGGTCACCGTCCATACCCCGATCGTTTAAGGAGCAGCAATGATCCCTGGTGAATATCAGATCTCAACGGGAACTATCGCGATCAATCCGGGCCGGACAACCCGCACGATCGTAGTGGAAAATCATGGCGACCGCCCCATCCAGGTGGGATCGCACTATCACTTTTACGAAGTCAATCCGGCGCTACATTTTAACCGTCAGTCCGCACGTGGTTTTCGCCTGAATATTGCTGCGGGTACCGCAGTACGTTTCGAACCCGGACAAAAGCGGGAAGTCGAACTGGTGCGTGTGGCCGGTGCACAGCGGATCGTGGGCTTTCGCGGTGAAGTCATGGGTGCACTGGAGGCAGACAATGAGTGAACTGTCCCGGCAGGCTTACGTTGACATGTTTGGCCCGACAACCGGCGATAAAGTACGGCTGGCAGATACGGAACTGTGGATCGAAGTAGAAAAAGACTTCACCACCTACGGCGAAGAGATCAAATTCGGCGGCGGAAAAGTGATCCGCGACGGTATGGGTCAGGGTCAAATGCGCGCGCAAGCGTGTGTGGATCTGGTGATAACCAACGCGCTGATCGTCGATCACTGGGGGATCGTTAAAGCGGATATTGGCATCAAGAACGGCAGGATCTTCGCCATTGGTAAAGCAGGTAACCCGGACATTCAACCTGACGTCACGATCCCTGTCGGCGTTGGCACAGAAGCGATCGCCGGAGAAGGTAAGATCGTCACCGCTGGCGGTGTGGACACCCATATTCACTGGATCTGCCCGCAGCAGGCGCAAGAAGCACTGGTATCTGGCGTGACGACAATGATCGGCGGCGGCACGGGACCGGCGGCAGGAACCCATGCCACCACCTGTACGCCAGGTCCATGGTATATCGCCCGTATGCTCCAGGCGGCTGATGCGCTGCCGGTCAATATCGGTCTGTTGGGCAAGGGCAATGGATCGAATCCCGACACGTTACGCGAACAAGTCGCTGCGGGTGCAATTGGCCTGAAGATCCACGAAGACTGGGGTGCCACCCCGGCAGCTATCGACTGCGCACTGACCGTCGCTGATGAAATGGACATTCAGGTCGCGTTGCACAGTGACACGTTGAATGAGTCTGGCTTCGTCGAAGATACGCTGGCGGCAATTGGCGATCGCACTATTCATACCTTCCACACCGAAGGGGCGGGGGGTGGCCATGCGCCAGACATCATCACCGCCTGCGCACACGCTAATATACTGCCCTCTTCTACCAACCCAACGCTGCCTTACACCGTCAACACCATCGACGAGCACCTCGATATGTTAATGGTCTGCCACCACCTCGACCCGGATATCGCTGAGGACGTGGCTTTTGCCGAATCGCGTATTCGTCGGGAAACAATCGCCGCCGAAGATGTGCTGCACGATATTGGCGCATTTTCCCTGACCTCATCTGATTCTCAGGCCATGGGGCGTGTGGGTGAAGTGATCCTGCGTACCTGGCAAGTGGCGCATCGCATGAAGGTCCAGCGCGGTCCGTTGGCGGAAGAAACCGGCGATAACGATAACCAACGCGTTAAACGCTATATCGCCAAATACACCATCAATCCGGCGCTAACCCACGGTATCGCCCACGAAGTCGGTTCCATTGAGGTTGGCAAACTGGCTGACCTGGTGCTGTGGTCACCGGCATTCTTTGGCGTAAAACCGGCAACGATCGTTAAGGGCGGGATGATTGCCTGCGCGCCGATGGGCGATATCAACGCCTCGATCCCGACTCCGCAGCCGGTGCATTACCGCATGATGTTTGGCGCGCTTGGCGCGGCGCGGCATCACAGTCGTCTGACATTTATCTCTCAGGCTGCTGATGCGCTAAGCCTCCCGCTACAGCTCAATCTGCAAAGTGCCATCGCTGTCGTTAAGGGGTGCCGGACGGTGAAAAAAGCCGACATGATCCACAACAGCCTACAGCCCAATATCACCGTCGATGCCCAAACCTACGAGGTGCGTATTGATGGCGAACTTATCACCAGCGAACCGGCAGATGTGTTGCCGATGGCGCAACGCTATTTCCTGTTTTAAGGAGTGATGATGATCTACCTGACCCAACGCCTTAACCACGCCCATCCTGTCACTGCAAGCGTCACGCTGCCCATTGATATTCGGGTAAAAAGTCGCGCCAGAGTCGCGTTGAACGACGGCCGCGAAGCCGGGCTGATGCTACCGCGAGGCTTACTGTTGCGCGGCGGCGATCTGCTGACCAACGACGAAGGCAGCGAAGTCATCGAAGTCATCGCCGCGCCGGAGTCGCTTTCTGTCGTGCGCTGCGCCGATCCTTTCCTGCTCGCTAAAGCCTGTTATCACCTCGGCAACCGCCACGTTCCTCTGCAAATCCTGCCCACTGAATTGCGCTACCACCACGATCATGTGCTGGACGATATGCTGCGCCAGTTAAACCTTGAGGTCACGTTCGCCCAGTTGCCGTTTGAACCGGAAGCAGGCGCTTATGCCAGCGAGTCACACGGCCATCATCACGGTCATGCGCACTGATGCATAACACCCAACAACTGCGCCTGATGCAACTCGCCAGCGGCAGTTTACCGGTCGGGGCGTTTACCTGGTCCCAGGGCCTGGAGTGGGCGGTCGAAATCGGCTGGGTGACAAGCGTCGATGACTTCTCTGACTGGCAAATCCAGCAGATGGAACAGAACTTTTTTACCGTCGACCTGCCGCTACTGGCGAGACTTTATCGTGCCTGCGAGCAGGACGATCGTACGGCGGCACATCGCTGGACGGCATGGTTATTGGCCTGCCGGGAAACCCGCGAACTGCGGGATGAAGAACGCAGTCGGGGCGCCGCTTTTACGCGCCTGGTCACCGACTGGGAGCCCGATTGTTCCCCGCAATGGCGTGCGCTCTTTAGTGAAAGCCAGCTCTGCGGCATGGCCTGGCTGGGCGTACGCTGGAAAATCCCGCTGACAGAGCTGGCGTTAAGCTTCGGCTACAGCTGGATTGAAAGTGCGGTGATGGCCGGCGTCAAACTGGTTCCCTTTGGTCAGCAGGCGGCGCAGCGCTTGATTATCTCGCTTTGCGATCGCTATGCGCAGGGTCTGGCACAGGCACTGGCTTGCCCAGACATTGGTCTCGGCTCCTCTACGCCACTGGCCGCCATCGCCTCTGCCCGGCACGAAACGCAATATTCCCGACTATTCCGCTCCTGAGGAGAAAACATGAATACACACAAACATCCCCTGCGCGTGGGCGTAGGCGGCCCGGTGGGTTCCGGAAAAACCGCGCTACTGGAGGCACTATGCAAAGCCATGCGCCACACCTGGCAACTTGCCGTCGTGACCAACGATATCTACACCAAAGAAGATCAGCGCATTCTCACCGAGGCTGGCGCACTGGAGCCTGAACGGATTGTCGGCGTGGAAACCGGCGGCTGTCCACATACCGCAATACGTGAAGATGCGTCAATGAACCTGGCGGCAGTAGAAGCACTGAGCGACAAATTCGGTAATCTGGATCTGATCTTCGTGGAAAGCGGCGGCGATAACCTGAGCGCCACCTTTAGTCCGGAACTGGCCGATCTGACGATCTACGTGATCGACGTTGCCGAGGGCGAAAAGATCCCGCGCAAAGGTGGTCCGGGGATCACAAAGTCTGATTTTCTGGTGATCAACAAAACCGATCTGGCGCCCTACGTCGGTGCCTCGCTGGAGGTTATGGAACGCGATACCCTGCGCATGCGCGGCGAGCGGCCATGGACGTTCAGCAACTTAAAATCCGGAGAGGGTCTGGAAACAATTATCGCGTTTCTGGAAGAGAAGGGAATGCTGCGGATGTAGCGTATTGCCCGGTGGCGCTATGCTTACCGGGCCTACGATTATTGTGTGCTTATGCTGCCGGTAATTCCGCCAGCGGCCAGCGTGGACGCACCGTCACGCCAAGATCGGCTGTCGCGCCCGCTTTAAAACGCACCATGCCGGCATAGGCGATCATTGCCCCGTTGTCGGTGCAAAATTCCGGACGCGCGTAGAACACTTCGCCACGGCGTTTTTGCATCATCTCGGCCAGTTTTGCACGCAGCGTACGGTTCGCACTGACGCCCCCCGCCATCACCAGACGTTTAAAACCGGTTTGATCCAGTGCGCGCTTGCACTTGATCATCAGCGTATCGACCACCGCATCTTCAAAGGCTCGGGCGATATCTGCGCGGGTCTGATCGTCATTTTCGTTATTACGAATGGTATTTGCAGCAAACGTTTTCAGACCAGAGAAGCTGAAATCCAGCCCCGGGCGGTCAGTCATTGGACGCGGGAAGACAAAACGCTTTTCGACGCCCTGTGATGCCAATTTTGACAGCATTGGACCGCCAGGATAATCCAGCCCCAGCAGCTTGGCTGTTTTATCGAATGCTTCACCTGCCGCATCATCAATCGATTCGCCCAGCAGTTCATACTGGCCAATTCCGGTGACGCTAATCAGCTGTGTATGACCGCCGGAGACCAGCAGCGCGACAAACGGGAATGCAGGCGGATTTTCTTCCAGCATTGGGGCTAACAGATGGCCTTCCATGTGGTGTACTGGAATTGCTGGAACGCCCCAGGCAAATGCCAGCGAACGCCCCACAGTTGCGCCGACCAACAGCGCACCAACCAGACCAGGACCTGCGGTATAGGCTACCGCGTCAATCTCTTTGGCCGTCAGTCCCGCCTCTTTCAGCGCGGCCTGGATCAGCGGTACGGTCTTACGCACATGATCGCGCGAAGCCAGTTCTGGCACCACGCCGCCGTAGTCAGCATGTAATTTCACCTGACTATACAATTGGTTGGCTAAAAGACCTTTTTCATCGTCGTAAATGGCGATGCCGGTTTCATCGCAGGATGTTTCAATGCCCAATACACGCATGACTTGTTTTACCTCGCTCTATTACCGCGCAGTGTAGGACCAATGCGGGTTGATGTAAAACTTTGTTCGCCCCAGGAGTTCCGCTCGTGTATACTCCTTGTCCTTATAAAAGTCCCTTTCAAAATCGCGTCGGTGCTTTACAAAGCAGCAGCAATTGCAGTAAAATTCCGCACCATTTTGAAATAAGCTGGCGTTGATGCCAGCGGCAAACCGAATTTATTAAAGGTGAGAGTTACATGCCGGTAATTAAAGTACGTGAAAACGAGCCGTTCGACGTAGCACTGCGTCGCTTCAAGCGTTCATGCGAAAAAGCAGGTGTTCTGGCGGAAGTTCGTCGTCGTGAGTTCTATGAAAAACCGACTACCGAACGTAAGCGCGCTAAAGCTTCTGCTGTGAAACGTCACGCGAAGAAACTGGCTCGCGAAAACGCACGCCGTACTCGTCTGTACTAATCCATTGAGAGCCAACGCTCTCAATTCAGACCGAGTTGTAGTTGTAAGGCCGTGCTTCCGGAAGGAATGCGCGGCTTATTTTCGTTTATACACGTCATCATTCAAGCTGCCTCAGTGTTGGCTGCAGTCGCTCACCCCAGTCACGTACTGCTGTACGCTCCTGAGGATTCGCTTCCTTGCCGCCTTGATGCATCCTGAATGATTTTGTGTATATGAGTCATCAAAAAACAGGGGCTTATGGCTGGACGAATTCCTCGCGTTTTTATCAATGACCTGCTGGCAAGAACCGACATCGTCGATCTCATCGACGCGCGGGTAAAGCTGAAAAAGCAGGGCAAAAATTATCACGCGTGCTGTCCGTTCCATAACGAAAAAACCCCCTCTTTCACCGTAAACGGTGAAAAACAGTTTTATCACTGCTTTGGGTGTGGTGCACACGGCAACGCCGTCGACTTTCTCATGAACTACGACAAGCTCGAGTTCGTGGAAACCGTCGAAGAACTGGCCGCAATGCACAACTTAGAAGTGCCCTATGAAGCAGGCAGTGGCCCCAGTCAGATAGAGCGCCATCAACGGCAAAGTCTTTATCAATTGATGGACGGCCTGAACACTTTTTATCAACAGTCTTTGATGCAACCCGCCGCTACCCCTGCGCGCCAGTACCTGGAAAAGCGAGGATTAAGTAGCGACGTTATCACCCGTTTTGCCATTGGTTTTGCGCCCCCTGGTTGGGACAACGTCCTGAAACGGTTTGGCGGCAATGCTGAGAATCGCAAATCGCTGGTCGATGCGGGGATGTTGGTCACCAACGATCAGGGACGCAGTTACGATCGCTTCCGCGAACGGGTGATGTTCCCCATTCGTGATAAACGTGGTCGGGTCATTGGTTTTGGTGGACGTGTGCTGGGCGATGCCCTGCCGAAGTACCTGAACTCCCCGGAAACCGATATTTTCCATAAAGGCCGTCAGTTGTATGGCCTTTATGAAGCCCAACAGGATAACGCCGATCCGCAGCGTCTGTTAGTGGTCGAAGGCTATATGGATGTGGTCGCCCTGGCACAGTACGGCATTAACTACGCCGTGGCATCCCTTGGGACGTCAACCACCGCCGATCACATTCAGCTGTTGTTCCGTGCAACGAACAACGTCATCTGCTGCTACGACGGCGACCGCGCCGGGCGCGATGCAGCATGGCGCGCGCTGGAAACCGCACTGCCTTATATGACAGACGGCCGCCAGCTACGTTTTATGTTTTTACCTGACGGTGAAGACCCCGATACGCTGGTGCGTAAAGAAGGGAAAGAGGCCTTTGAAGCCCGGATGGAGCAGGCGCTGCCGCTCTCCGCGTTTTTATTTAACAGCCTGTTACCGCAGGTCGATTTGAGTACCCCGGACGGACGCGCACAGCTCAGCACGCTAGCATTGCCGCTGATTACTCAGGTACCGGGCGAAACGTTACGCATTTATCTGCGACAGGAGTTAGGGAACAAGCTCGGCATCCTGGATGACAGCCAGCTTGAACGTTTAATGCCAAAACTGGCAGAAAATGGGGCTTCCCGCCCTGTTCCACAGCTAAAACGTACGACCATGCGTATACTTATAGGGTTACTGGTGCAAAACCCGGATTTGGCCCCGCTGGTTCCGTCGTTAGGCGCTCTGGATCAAAATAAGCTACCTGGACTTGGCTTATTCAGAGAACTGGTCAACACTTGTCTGTCTCAGCCAGGTCTGACCACCGGACAACTTTTAGAGCACTATCGCGGTACAAATGATGCTGCGACCCTTGAAAAACTGTCGATGTGGGACGATATAGCAGATAAAGATATCGCAGAAAAAACCTTCACCGACTCACTCAACCATATGTTTGATTCGATGCTTGAACTGCGCCAGGAAGAGTTGATAGCTCGTGAGCGCACACACGGTTTAAGCAGCGAAGAACGCCGGGAACTCTGGACGCTGAACCAGGAACTGGCCAAGAAATAGCTGAAAGACAAAAGTATTTAACGGCTTAACTGCCGAATATCGATCGGGAAGCCCCCGACAGCCGCACGGAGAGGCAGCGGCAAAATATAAGTATGCCCTCGTTTTGCCGTTGGCGGTTTTACCGCCCAACACCAATCAAACGAATTAAGTGTGGATACCGTCTTATGGAGCAAAACCCGCAGTCACAGCTGAAGCTTCTTGTCCAACGTGGTAAGGAGCAAGGCTATCTGACCTATGCCGAGGTCAATGACCATCTGCCGGAAGATATCGTCGATTCAGATCAAATCGAAGACATCATCCAAATGATCAATGACATGGGTATTCAGGTGATGGAAGAAGCACCGGATGCCGATGATCTGCTGCTTGCTGAAACCTCCAACAGCACCGATGAAGACGCGGAAGAAGCGGCTGCCCAGGTTCTGTCCAGCGTTGAGTCCGAAATCGGTCGTACAACTGACCCGGTCCGCATGTACATGCGTGAAATGGGTACCGTTGAACTGTTAACCCGTGAAGGCGAAATTGACATCGCTAAGCGCATCGAAGACGGGATTAACCAGGTTCAATGCTCCGTTGCCGAATACCCGGAAGCCATCACCTATCTGCTTGAGCAATACGATCGCGTAGAAGCTGAAGAAGCACGCCTTTCCGATCTGATAACCGGCTTTGTCGATCCGAACGCAGAAGAAGACATGGCGCCAACCGCGACCCACGTCGGCTCTGAACTTTCTCAGGAAGAGATGGATGATGACGAAGACGAAGATGAAGAAGACGGCGACGACGACAGCAGCGACGACGACAACAGCATCGACCCTGAATTAGCGCGCGAGAAATTCGGTGAACTGCGTACTCAGTACGAAATCACCCGCGACACTATCAAAGCGAAAGGCCGCAGCCATGCAGCCGCGCAGGAAGAAATTCAGAAGCTTTCTGAAGTATTCAAGCAGTTCCGCCTGGTGCCAAAACAGTTCGACTACCTGGTCAACAGCATGCGCGTCATGATGGACCGCGTGCGTACTCAGGAACGTCTGATCATGAAGCTCTGCGTTGAGCAGTGCAAAATGCCGAAGAAGAACTTCATCACTCTGTTCACTGGCAACGAAACCAGCGAAACCTGGTTCAACGCGGCAATCGCGATGAACAAACCGTGGTCTGAAAAACTGCACGATGTGGCAGATGATGTTCACCGCGGCCTGCAGAAACTGCAGCAAATTGAAGAAGAAACCGGCCTGACCATCGAGCAGGTTAAAGACATCAACCGTCGTATGTCCATCGGTGAAGCGAAAGCCCGCCGTGCGAAAAAAGAGATGGTTGAAGCAAACTTACGTCTGGTTATCTCCATCGCGAAGAAATACACCAACCGTGGTCTGCAGTTCCTGGATCTGATTCAGGAAGGCAACATCGGTCTGATGAAAGCGGTTGATAAGTTTGAATACCGTCGTGGTTACAAGTTCTCCACCTATGCAACCTGGTGGATCCGTCAGGCGATCACCCGTTCGATCGCGGATCAGGCGCGTACCATCCGTATCCCGGTACATATGATTGAGACCATCAACAAGCTCAACCGTATCTCCCGCCAGATGCTGCAAGAGATGGGTCGCGAACCAACGCCGGAAGAACTGGCTGAACGTATGCTGATGCCGGAAGACAAGATCCGTAAAGTGCTGAAGATCGCGAAAGAGCCTATCTCCATGGAAACGCCGATCGGCGACGATGAAGATTCGCATCTGGGTGATTTCATCGAGGATACCACCCTCGAGCTGCCGCTGGACTCTGCCACCACCGAGAGCCTGCGTGCTGCAACGCACGACGTTCTGGCTGGACTTACAGCGCGTGAAGCGAAAGTTCTGCGTATGCGTTTCGGTATCGATATGAACACCGACCACACGCTGGAAGAAGTCGGTAAACAGTTCGACGTTACCCGCGAACGTATCCGTCAGATCGAAGCGAAGGCGTTGCGTAAACTGCGTCACCCGAGCCGTTCTGAAGTACTGCGCAGCTTCCTCGACGATTAATCTCAAGGTTTAAAACGTGAAAAAGCTCCCTCATGGGAGCTTTTTTTTCGCCTGTCAATCTAAGCATTCCCGGCGGCGCTACGCTTGGCCGGGCTACCCGTAGGCCGGATAAGGCGTTTACGCCGCCATCCGGCAATTTGCGCGGGTTCTTCCGGATGGCAGCTTCACTTATCCACCCTACAAGCCGCGCGCCTTTAACGCCACATCCACTTCCCGATACGCCTCCACTAACTTATCCAGCGTAATACGGCTTAACCCACTGGGGTTCGGCAATACCCAAATCTGCGTCGCACCAATCGTCAGTGTCTGTTTCCCCCACTGCGCGCCACGTTGACTGAACCCCTGCTCAAATGCCTGTTTCCCGAGGATTGCGAGCGCTGCGGGTTGGAACTCTTCCATCTTCTCGATGAGCTTACGGCCACCGCTACGCATCTCCTGTAGCTTTACCTCATTGGCTTGCACCGTTGGCCTGTCGACGAATTTGGTGACGCCACAGCGGAAATCCAGTAGGTGTTGCGCCTCTTCCGGCTTTAGCTGGCGTTCGGTAAATCCCGCCTGATGGATAACCTTCCAGAAGCGGTTAGCCGGATGCGCGAATGGGAAGCCGGTCCCCGCAGAAGACAGCCCCGGATTGATGCCGCAGAAAACCACCCGCAGCCCCGGCGCCAGTATGTCCTTAACCATATTCACTCCACACAATACATCAGGGAACAAGTATAACGGACTGAAAATACATTGTTTATAAAAACAGCATCCGTACGCTTATGTCTGGATTGCAACGCGGAGTTACTTTATAATCCACCGCCACGGCCCCTTAGCTCAGTGGTTAGAGCAGGCGACTCATAATCGCTTGGTCGCTGGTTCAAGTCCAGCAGGGGCCACCAAATTTCAAGGGCTTGCGAGAAATTGCAGGTCCTTTTTAGTACCGATTATTCCTCTCATAAGTTACCCTCCCAGTGTTTATGCATTTCAGCTAATGCCATCTGGCCGATATTAATCTTCCCCTCAACCTCCGATAATCGTCGCCCAAAAATCAGGAGGTAAAATATGACGCTAAAACCAGGTGAGAACTCCGGTAACAACGGAGGTATCTATGTGGAGGTCGGGCCACGTGGTGGGGTAAAAGATAACTTTGCCACTATCGCGGACAACAAAACCGCGCCACCAACGCAAAGTCCTAAAAGCCACTGGGTGCTGGCAAAAAGAACACCCAACAGTAAACGTAAGTAAGAGCAATCGGCGCCACTACAGTTGGCGCCTACTGCTCACAACACGTCCGGTGCTTTGCCGCCTGGCAAGCATTGCGCAAGATGTTCAGTGAGGAAATCGATGCAGGTTTTGATACGATCAGAGCTTGATGAACGCCGGGTATATACAGCCCAGATATTCGCTTCCTGATACCACTGGGGCAACACGTGAACCAGTTCACCGCGTTCAAGATACTGCGCAACATCCCATTCCGACCGCAATGTAATGCCATGACCTTTCAGTGCCCAAATGAGCACCACGCTGCCACTGTTGGAAGAATGAAAACCGTTTAGCCGGCAATGTGTCTGCTGCCCGCCATCCGTTAATATCCAGTTGCCAAATGCCGAGTTTTTTTCCTGAATTATCAGGCAATCATGTTGCACAAGTGCACTCACAGACTCCGGTTTACCGTGGCGTTCGAGATACTCAGGGGAAGCACAAAGGATCCGGCGATTAGTGGCCAACTGCCGTGCGATATACAATTCATTGATGTCATCCCCAACACGAATCTCAATATCGACGCCCTCCTCCACAAGATCCACTTCACGATCCGTTAGCGTGAGTTTTACCGTGATATCAGGGTAGGCGATCATAAATGACGACAGCGCCTCTGCGACATATTTATGCCCAAAACCAAATGAGCAGTTGAGGGTGATATTACCTGCCAGCACGCCACGTTGATTATCCAGACGACTGACAAAGCCATCCATTTCACTGACGACCTGCATCGCCCCATCCAGCGCATTTTCGCCTTCCGGTGTGAGACGCATCACTCTGTTATTACGGAAAAAAAGCCGGACGTTGAGGCATTTTTCAAGGATAGCGATGCGTTTGCTGATATAGGAGGGGGATAGCCCCAGCTCCAGCGCAGCCCGGGCAAATCCACCGTTGCGGGCAACGGTGACAAAAACGAAAAGATCTTCAACAGAAGGCCAGCCCTCAAGGGGCTGGCGATGCTTTTTACCTACAGGCGTCGTTTTCATAACATCGCAGCGAGATGACGGAAAATGACAATGTTATAACACCGATCGCAAAAATGACTGCAGTTTCTGCATGAAGATCTCTGGGATCTCCTCTTGCGGAGAATGCCCGCAAGGCAATGCTTCTCCCTGCACGCGCATCGCTTTTTCTCTCCAGGTGTCCACCACATCATACAACTGCCCTACCGTACCCTGAGCCCCCCATAGCAACAGTAGCGGACACTCAATACGCGCAGACGCATCCACAGCATCGTCTTCAAGATCAATCGATGCCGCGGCACGATAATCTTCGCAGACCGCATGGATCATCTCTGGATTTTGGTAACAGCGCAGGTATTCATTGAACGCATCTTCTGATGTCGCCCCCGCAGTTTTCAACTGACCTGCAATATGCTTACGCAGAAAAAATGCCGGATCGTGCGCGATCATTGTTTCCGGTAATGGAAAAGGTTGGATCAGGAAAAACCACCAAAAATAGCGCGTGGCAAACGCCTTATTGGTTAATGCGTACATTGTAGCTGTCGGGGCTATGTCGATGAACGTGCAACACGTCACACTGTCAGGATAATCAAGGGCCAGCCGATGTCCAACCCGTCCTCCACGATCATGCCCGACAAAAGCGAACCGCGGATAACCCAGAATCTCCATCAGCATGACAATATCCTGCGCCATCATACGCTTTGAATAAGTACGATGCGCCGGATCACTCACTGGTTTGTCGCTGTCTCCATAGCCCCGCAAATCCGGCAAAATCACCGTGTGGCTTTTCGCCAATTCCGGCGCGACTTTACGCCATGTGATGTGGTTCTGCGGATGGCCATGTAAGAGCACCAACGGTGAACCGTTTCCTCCGATGGCGACCCGGATGGTTAAACCATTTGGCAGCCGTACATCCTTTAATGCAAACCCAGGAATGAACGGAGAAGCGCCGCATTCAATAACTGTACTCATCACTGTCTCCTGCCTTCTTTGCTTGCCCGACTTTGCCCCGTCTCATCGCCATCTCTTTTCTTAGCCACGTGCGGATACCGGACGCTTTAACCATGGGCGCCGCGCATAATGCTGCGCCTCAAAATTTTCGATCTCTGGCAGATATTGCAGTGTCCAGGCAATCGCATCTTCGCCAGCGGCCAACATCTCTCGTTTGAGTTCACTAATGACAAAAGGAAGTGTTTCATCTGCTGTCACAATCTCGCAGCGTTCAAGAGAAACCGTGATCAGATTGCTGTCAGCCTTCGCAGCTAACCGTGCCAGACGAGCCAGAGACGCGTCATCCAAAGAGATTGTCAGGATCCCGTTGCGCTGGCAGTTATCATCAAAAATCCCGGCGAAAGTGGAACCTAACAGCGCCCGGATGCCCAACTGTTTTAATCCCCAAACGGCATGTTCGCGGCTCGATCCGCAGCCAAAGTTGGGGCCGACCAGCAAAAACGTCGCGTCCTGCCAGCCCGGCATATTGAGAATAAAATCAGGATTAGGCTGACCATTGCCCAGGAAACGACGATCGAAAAACACCCCTTTATTCAACCCCTGACGATCGATCCCTTTCAGGAACTGCTTCGGCATAATCACATCGGTGTCGATGTTCGGTTCCAGCATTGGCGCAATTCGCCCGCTAATTTGCTTAAACGTATCCATCTCATTCCCCCGCCTGAAGTAATGTCCGAACATCGACCAGATGCCCTGCTACCGCTGCTGCCGCGACCATCGCCGGGCTCATTAAATGCGTTCTTGCCCCTGCACCCTGCCGCCCAGGGAAATTACGGTTCGTACCCGATGCGCAGCGATCGCCTGCTGCCAGCACGTCCTCGTTCATCGCAAGGCACATTGAGCAACCCGACTGACGCCATTCAAAACCAGCGTCAATGAAGATTTTCGCCAGCCCCTCGTCTTCCGCCTGGCACCGGACCTGCGTTGAACCGGGCACAATAATCCCGCGCACATGGCTGGCAATTTTGCGTCCTGCCACGACTTTCGCGACGGCCCGCAGATCTTCAATGCGGCCATTCGTGCATGAGCCAATAAAAGCGTGCGAAATACGAATGTCACTCACCGGCGTACCGGGCAGCAGATCCATATACTGGAGAGCTTTCTCAAGCGCGAGACGTTTAAGTGGATGCGTTTCATGTTCCGGGGATGGAACATAGCCGGTGATCGCACAGGTTTGATCCGGGCTGATCCCCCAGGTCACTTTAGGCTCAAGATCGAGACAGTCGATCGTCACGGTCTTATCAAAAACCGCATCTGCATCACTTTTCAACTGCGACCACTCCAGCAATGCCAGTTGCCAGAGTTCACCTGCGGGCATTTGCGGCTTCCCGTAGATATAGTCAAAAACCTTTGCATCCGGCGCAATAATCGCACCGCGAGCCCCTGCCTCCACAGCCATATTGCAAAGCGTCATTCGCCCCTCAACACTCAGGGCACTGATTGTTTCACCGTCGAATTCGATGGCATATCCTGTCGCACCATCTGCGCCAGTACGTTCGAGTAATGCAAGAACGATATCTTTTGCAGAACAACCAAAAGGTAATTCACCCTTAACGCTGACACGCAAGGTTTTCAGCTTACGATACACCAGCGTCTGAGTAGCCAGCAGGTGTTCGATTTCCGACGTACCGATACCAAATCCCAGAGCGCCGAACGCACCGTAAGTGGTGGTATGGCTGTCGCCAGCCGCAATCACCATTCCGGGCATGACCAGCCCTTGCTCGTGGGCAACGACATGTTCTATCCCTTGTCGTGGGTCCAGCACATCAAATAACGTGATACCAAAATCAGCGGCATTTTCCCGAAAATAATCAACCTGCAGCTGGCCGCCGGGATCCGTCATCAGCATATCGCGCTGTGGTCGGGTGGGATTAACATGATCAACATTCAGCAGAAAGGCTTCCGGATGCCGCACCGGCCGTCCCTGTTCCCTTAACCCGCTAAATGCTTGTGGACTGGTATATTCATTGAGTATCGAACGATCGATATAAAGTAAAACATGTCCTTCGTTATCAAGTTCCCGAACGGTATGCGATTCAACTAATTTTTCATACAGCGTTTTAGCAGACATAGATATATTCCTGGGGTAACGAATGGCTGAATAATGAGATATTCGTCATTGAGGCTTTTAGCTATAGTGACACATTCATAAAAAAACGATGATTCCAGTCGGGAAAGTATAAAAACACACTTCGTGTTGGTGAGCAGACGCGCCCAGAGTAGGTTGCGCTGCGATCACAACGATTTCCCAGGCACCGCTGGCCTGACTATGTTCATATTTTTATTGTGCCCAGAAAGACAAAACGAAATGGCGTATTTAATGAAATGGAGATCGTCAGAGGTGAACCAGATAATAAAAACGTGGTTATTCTTAAGATATAGAGTTAGCCACGCGTTTTAAACGCACCAGGTTGGCTATCGGGATTAATCAGAGTCGGGGCAGCGCTTTTGGACGCTGCCATCCCGAAGATGGAAACGTCCGTTAGCGTTTTATTCGATAGTCAGCTCACACGAGTTCTTTGAGCTGCTCCTGCATATAGGTCGAAAAATACTCTGGATTCTTGATAAGGATACGGTTACCGGAGGCAACTTTTTCTGCCCATCCGGCCACTTTTTTCGTGAACTCGGGATTCCATCCCTCCTGCTCACCCCGTGCCATCACAACTTCCGGACTCGCTGGCACACCTAAGTCATGCAAATACTTTAAGATTCCCTTAGCGGTACTTTCGTCCATTGAATGGGGTACTGACACTGAGGTGTTCATACCACCAATAAAATCCAATGCTTTCTCAATTGCTGTTGGCATGCTCTTATCCTTAAAATTAACCACGTGAGAGACACATTTATACTATGTACCCAACTCAGTCGGGATATCAAAGAGAACGTTGCCTTTATTTGATTTACCCCTCAGCTAAACGCTTGCGGCGACTGTTTTCTGCGCTATTTTTTTGCTTCCCCGGCTAAAACCAGGCCAGTAGCCACCGCATTACGCGGCCCTTCGGTCCCCCGGATATTGCCCTGTCCCGCGACGACACCGTAATGCGCCAACGCGTCGGTGATCATCTGCGGAATTTCAAAATCCAGCGATGAGCCCCCCACCAGCACGACAAAAGTGATATCACGGATGGAGCCGCCAGGTGACACCTGGCGCAATGCACGCAGGCAGTTGGTCACGAAGACCTTCTCCTTAGCTTGACGTCGCACCAGACGAATTTTTTCCAGCGAAGTCTGGTTATCCACGGGGATCAGCTCGCCGTCTTTCAGATACACCACTTTGGCAAACACCGACGGGCTGAGTGGTTCGCGGAAAAACTCCACCGCACCGTTCTCATGACGAATACTGAACAGGCTCTCTACTTTCGCCAGCGGGTATTTTTTTATTTCCTCGGCCAGAAACGGATCGCTCAGACCCAGCTCCGTCTGAATCAACAGGCTGACCATATTCCCCGCGCCGGCCAGATGTACCGCCTTTACTGCACCTTCGCTATTGATGATGGCTGCATCAGTGGAACCAGCGCCTAAATCGAGGATCGCCAGCGGCGCAGCACATCCAGGCGTCGTTAACGCGCCAGTCACGGCCATATTGGCCTCTACCCCCCCCACTTCAACAGCGGTGTTTAATCGCGCGCTCAGCTCGCTGGCAATGGCCTGCATTTGTAAACGATCGGATTTCACCATCGCCGCAATACCGACAGCATTTTCCATCGAACACTCCCCGGCGATGCCGCCCTGCACCTTACGAGGAATAAACGTATCAACTGCCAGCAAATCCTGAATATGCACCGCGTTCATATCATGCCCGGACAGCGAAGCCATCACCTTACGCACGCGTTCCAGCATACCGCCTGCATGTGTCCCCGCTTCACCGCGAATGTCACGTACAGGCGCACAGGCGCTCATCGCCTGCATAATAGCCTGCGCCCCTTGCGCCACGTCAGCCTCGCCGTCGCGCCTTTCTCCGCGGATAAAAATCTTACCCGCCGGGATCACCCTTGAGCGCACATCACCCTGCGGCGTTTTCAGCACCACGGCGGAGCGGTTACCAATCAGCGCCCTGGCAATAGGGACGATGGTTTGCGTTTCCTCCGGCGTCAGGGCAAAGAACGTGGCGATGCCGTAGGGGTTAGACAGCGCACGAACAACCTGGCCCGCGGCCGCGACTTCGACCGCCGCCAACACCCCCTCCGGCACTTTTTCCAGCAGCGTGACTTCATCAACCACCGGCATAGTTCGCCGCAGACGATTGTTCACCAGCACGCCATCATCTTTTTTCAGGATCGCCGCCACCACGTTTACGCCGCGATCCAACGCTTTGTTGATGAGCCAAACGGCTTCGAGGAAATCCATTTCCTCTCCCACCAATGGGATCCAGCCCTGTGCAAACTGTGGCTCGTTCAGCGATGCCAGTTGCTCCACGGCGATCGTAGTCCCCATCCCCACACCGACCCCGCCAGGGGTTTGCGGGTTATGACCAATCATCGTCGATTCAGTAATGATGGTTTCCGTGATCGTTTCCATCGCCACATCACCAATGACCGGTGCGGCCTCATTGATACAGATTTTCGCCACATCTTTAAGCGACCATGGCGTTTTTTCCAGCGCCTGCTGCAGGGAGGCGACCACCCCGGCAATATTGTCCCGCGTTCCTTTCATGCCCGTGGTCGCGACAATCCCGCTGGCGATAAACCGGCCATGCTGCGCCAACGCCACTTCCGTGGTGGCGTTGCCGATATCAATCCCTGCAATTAACGGCATATTCCCTCCGTCACTGGCTGCCTTTACGCAGCTTATTTCTCTGCTGATACACCTCTGCCGACTCGCGCACAAATCCGGCGTTTACCGTCGCGTGCCAGGTATGTTCCAGCTCATCAGCGATCGCCTGTAGCTCCGCGAATGAAGAGCGAAACGGACGTAGTGCGTTGTAGATTTCCAGAATGCGGGTATCCGGGATAGCAATCAGTTCCGCCGCCCGACGGAAGTTGCGCGCCACGGCGTGACGGTGCATCTGTTCGGCAATCTGCGCCTGATACTCCAGCGTTTGCTGGGAAATACGCACATCCTGCGGCCCTACATGTCCCGCCAGCACATTCTCAAGGGTGATATCGGTTAACGGTTTCCCGGTGGGGGTCAGGATTTTCTCCGGGCAGCGGGTAGCTAAAGGATAATCCTGCGCGGTCATGATGTTGTCGTTCATGGTCATTCCCTTACTAGTGCAATATGCAGCGTGACAGGCGCAGCATCCTGCACCACATGCTTGGTTTCTTTAATGTGAAACAACGCGGCTTTGGCCATAAATTTGGGGCGCACCATCTGGTCATTGACCACCGGAACCGGCGAGGGCGACTCTTTGCGTGCATAGCGCGCAGCGTTCTTTCCAATCTGACGATACGTTTCCAGCGTCAGCAGCGGGGCCTGAGAGAAGAGTTCAAGGTTACTCAGGGGCAGCAAATCACGCTGATGGATAACCGTGGTTCCCTTTGACTGAATACCAATCCCGATGCCGGAGCCACTGAGGTTCGCCGCATCCCACGCCATAAAAGAGACATCCGAGGTGCGCAGAATTCTCACCACTCGCGCATGCAGTCCCTCTTCTTCAATCCCCGCCACCAGCTCTTTCAGAATCGCGTTGTGCGGCATATCAATCAGGGTTTTATGCTGGTGCTTGCCAAAGGCCGGTCCGACGCCAATCACCACTTCGTCAGCGCGAGCGTCTGCTTTTGCCGCCTCGCCTTCACTGACCTGCAAGGTAAAAACGGGCTTACGTTCAGTTGTGCATTCCACGGTGTACCGCCTTATTCAATCGAGCTGGGCTGAACCACGCCCGCAATATTTTTAATTTCCGCCCAGCGTTCGGCACTGATGCGATAGCCGGTGCCGGGTCCCTGATAATCATTGATGTCGTTCACGGCGCTGACCACGTCGAACTGGCGATCCAGAATGGCCGATGTTTGCAGGTAATCACCGGTCACACGCTGTCTCAACATATTGAGAATATTGCTGGCGATATCTTCGAATCCGCTACCGCTTAGCGCCCCGACGATATCCAGCCCGGTAATGTTGCGCTTCATCATCTCTTCCACTGCCGCCAGATCTTCCACCACATTGCGCGCAGGCATGTCTTTGCTGCCGTGAGCATAGGTGGCAGCCTCCACTTCCTCATCACTGATTGTCGGCAGCCCCAGTTCGCGGAATACCGCCTGAATAGCCCGCGCCGCTTTGTTACGGATGGCGATGGTTTCTTCTTCGGTTACCGGGCGCAGGCCACCGTCAACCATCAGGTCACGTTGCAGTATGTTGTAATCATCGAAGTCTTCAGCATCGAAGTTAGAACCGGCAAACATGTTGTCGTAGTTGGGGACGGCGCTATAGCCAGAGAAGATAAAGTCGGTGCCGGGCAGCATCTGCATCAGGGTGCGGGCGGTACGGCGAATATCGGAGTGTGAGAAGGTCTGGTCATTGGCCGAGGCCACTTCAAGGTCGAGCATCGACGCAATCAGGTTTTCCGCCAGCACCGCGCGAATACCCGACGGCACTGCGCCCGTCATCCCGATACAACTGACCGCCCCGTTTTGCAGCCCCTGCACACCCGCGCCCTTGGTAATGAAAATGCAGCGGGATTCCAGGTACAACATCGATTTACTCTCGGAATAGCCCATCAAGGCTTCCGAACCGGTACCGGAGGTATAGCGCATCTTCAGCCCGCGGGACGCATAGGCCGAGGCGAGAAACGCTTTTGACCACGGCGTATCGTCGCCGTCAGTGAATACCGATTCCGTTCCGTAGACCGACACCGTTTCGGCGTAGCTGGTTAACCCGCGCATTCCCAGCTCCAGCTCAGTAGCCTCTTCAACGGAACATTGTGTCAGCACGCCAGGACGACCGCACTGAGAACCGACCAACAGCGCCAGGGCGTTAAACGGCGCATAGCGGGCAATCCCGACCGTCGTTTCCTGTTCTGAAAAACCACGAATCCCCGCTTCAGCGGCATCGGCGGCAATCTGCACCGGATTATCTTTCAGGTTGGTCACGTGACACTGGTTGGAGGGCGTGCGTCGGGCGCGCATTTTTTGCAGCGCCATCATCATCTCTACCACGTTCATTTTCGCCATCACCTCCACTGCTTTCGCCGGGGTGATAGCGGTGGTAATGGCAATGATCTCTTCGCGACTGACGTGGATATCTACCAGCATTCTGGCGATCGCCAAAGCGTCGAGCTGCATGGCGCGCTCGGTTTCAGCCACGTTTATCGCGTAGTCGGCAATAAAGCGGTCAATCATGTCGAACTGTGCGCGGCTCTTGCCGTCCAGTTCAACAATACGACCCTTCTCCACCTTCACAGAAGAGGCCGGATCGTAGGGACTTTCCATGGCGATCAGCCCTTCTTCCGGCCATTCGCCAATAAGCCCATCCTGATTTACAGGACGCTTTGCAAGGACTTCGAATCGTTTTGATCTTCTCATAGTTTATGGACTCAAAAGATAAAGAATAGGGACGCCAGGCTGTATCGCTGGTGCTCTACCACCCCAGCAATCGCCTTTATCAGCAATAGCCGAACTTTAAATGAGCAGGCCGATAAAAAAATAAAATTAATTACGTTCCAATTTGATACATATTTAAATGTCAGCGTTTCATATTGAAACGGTCCGCGGGAATATCCACGAAGAATTGTGACGCGCTTAAATGATCATTATCAATAAATGCCAAACACAGGAAATAAAATTAATATTTTAGAAAAATCCACACTATTGACTTAATAACGCGCCGCGAGAAAATACAGAAAACCCAATGAGAAAAAATAGCTGTAGCGCGATATTTTTTGCGACCTCAGCCCTACAACCTTGTCAGGAGATACTGTGAATAAGAGCCAACAAATCGCCACCATTACGCTGGCGGCCGCAAAGAAAATGGCGACTGCCGTCGAGGAAAAAGCGCTTAAAATCAACGTTCCAGTAGTCTTTTCCGTGGTTGACCGCGGCGGAAACACGCTACTGATGCAGCGTATGGACGAGGCGTTTGTCACCAGTTGTGATATTTCTATCAATAAAGCCTGGACCGCCTGCTGTCTGCGGCAGGGCACACATGAAATTACCGATGCAGTACAACCTGGTGCTTCTCTATATGGTTTACAGCTCACCAATCAGCAGCGAATCGTTATTTTCGGTGGCGGTTTACCTGTTATATTCGACGGACAATTAATCGGTGCCGTAGGTGTTAGTGGCGGCACTGTAGAACAAGATAGATTATTGGCCGAGACCGCACTGAATTGTTTCTCTGAATTATAATTTAAATCTAAGAAGGTATATTATGAGCTATCGTATGTTTGATTACCTTGTGCCGAATGTTAACTTTTTTGGCCCAAATGCTATTTCCGTTGTCGGCGAACGTTGCAAACTGTTAGGCGGTAAAAAAGCGCTGCTGGTCACCGATAAAGGTCTGCGGGCGATAAAAGACGGTGCAGTAGATAAAACGCTGGTACATCTGCGTGAAGCCGGGATTGAGGTGGTCGTATTTGACGGCGTAGAGCCGAACCCTAAAGACACCAACGTGCGCGACGGTCTGGAGGTATTTCGTAAAGAGCAGTGCGATATCATCGTTACCGTTGGCGGCGGTAGCCCGCATGACTGCGGTAAAGGTATCGGTATCGCGGCCACGCACGAAGGCGATCTCTACAGTTACGCCGGAATTGAAACGCTGACCAATCCGCTGCCGCCAATCGTTGCGGTCAATACCACCGCGGGTACCGCCAGCGAAGTCACCCGCCACTGCGTGCTGACCAATACCAAAACCAAAGTGAAGTTTGTGATTGTCAGCTGGCGTAACCTGCCGTCGGTTTCCATTAATGACCCGCTGCTGATGCTCGGTAAACCAGCACCACTTACCGCCGCGACCGGGATGGACGCCCTGACTCACGCCGTGGAAGCTTACATTTCCAAAGATGCTAACCCGGTCACCGATGCCGCCGCTATCCAGGCGATCCGTCTGATTGCCCGTAACTTGCGCCAGGCCGTCGCGCTGGGCAGCAACCTGAAAGCCCGTGAAAATATGGCCTATGCCTCTCTGCTGGCCGGTATGGCTTTCAACAACGCCAACCTCGGCTATGTTCATGCGATGGCACACCAGCTCGGTGGTCTGTACGACATGCCACACGGCGTGGCAAATGCGGTACTGCTGCCACACGTAGCCCGTTATAACCTCATCGCCAACCCGGAGAAATTTGCTGATATCGCTGAGTTCATGGGCGAGAACACCGACGGGCTGTCAACCATGGATGCCGCTGAGCTGGCCATTCGCGCCATCGCCCGTCTTTCCGCCGATATTGGTATTCCACAGCATTTGCAGGAGCTGGGCGTCAAAGAAGCCGATTTCCCTTACATGGCGGAAATGGCGCTGAAAGATGGCAACGCGTTCTCGAACCCGCGTAAAGGGAACGAGAAAGAGATCGCTGAAATCTTTCGTCAGGCTTTCTAATCCAAAGGGGGCGCAATGTCACTTTCATCACCGAGCGTACATCTGTTTTATCACCCACGCTGGCAGGATACCCGCGCGCTTGATGAGCTGTGCTGGGGGCTGGAAGAGCAAGGCGTCCCATGCCGGACTGTCTGTTGCGACGAGAATGACTGTGCGCTGGCCTTGAGCAAACTTGCGGCCAAAAGCTCAACGCTGCGTGTCGGTCTTGGTCTCAACGCCACGGGTGATATTGCGTTAACCCACGCCCAGTTGCCCGAGGATCGAGCGCTGGTTCGTGGTCATATCACCGCCGGAATGGCGCAGATCCGCACGCTTGGCGCCAATGCTGGTCAACTGGTCAAAGTGCTTCCTTTCAGCGAGATAAAATAAATGTACCGTATCTATACCCGCACTGGTGATAAGGGCACGACCGCGCTGTTTGGCGGCAGCCGTATCGACAAAGACGATATCCGCGTGAATGCCTATGGCACCGTGGACGAACTGATTTCCCAGCTTGGCGTCTGCTACGCCAGCACGCGCCTGACAGCGCTTCGCCAGGATTTACATACCATCCAGAAGACGCTGTTTGTGCTTGGCGCGGAACTTGCCAGTGATGAGAAGGGACTTGCTCGCTTAACACAGACGATTAGCCCCGAGGATATTCAGGCGTTGGAGCAGCTTATTGATCGCAATATGACGCAAAGCGGTCCGCTAAAAGCGTTTGTTGTTCCGGGGAAAAACCTCGCATCGGCACAGTTGCATATTGCGCGCACGCTGGCGCGTCGGCTGGAGCGACTCCTCATCGCCATGGACAGAACGTTGACGCTGCGTGATGAGCTTAAGCGTTACATCAATCGTCTGTCCGACGCCCTCTTCTCGATGGCGAGGATCGAAGAAACTACTCCAGATGTTTGCGCTTAAACTGGCTGGCATCGATGTCGTACTGTTTCATCTTGCGCCACAAGGTGGTGCGGCCAATATTCAGCAGTTGCGACATTTCCTGCACACGTCCGCTGGTGACGCGGGCGGCATGGATAATTGCTTCTTTTTCGATGGCGGTAAACGTCAGGCTGGCTGGCAGCAGCGATGATGCAGTCTCCAGGCCTGGGCGTTCCGCAAACAGATAATCCGGCAGATTACTCAGGCGAATATGGCCATTGTCGCTACTGATAGCGATATTTTCGATAATGCTGTTGAGCTCAAAATCATTGCCCGGCCACGAATAGGCAACCAGTTGTGCCAGCGCGTCATCGTCCAGCTTCAGACTGGATGAAAAGCGTTTTTTCAGGCTATTTAAGCGTGTATGAATCAGCGCCGGAATGCTGTTACGCCGTGCCCGCAGCGGTGGAATAACAATTTCAAAGGAGTGTAACGCGTAATACAGTTGGCGGCTAAAGCGGTTTTGCTCCACCAGGTTGGCGAGATCAACCGTAGTAGTGGCAATCACTTTCACATCAACTGGGATCAGGCGGCGGGCATCAAGGCGAGTCAATACGCCCTGCTTGATAACCTGCAACAACGCGGATTGCAACTCGGGTGCCAGATACTCAATTTTTTCCAGAAACAGCGTACCGCCGTTCGCCAGCTCAAGGCGGCTCAGCCGACCGTTTTCATCATCGGTTGGCGCACTGCCCATAAAATCCTGCCCCAGCACGCTGTTGGCATACAGTTGGCAGTTAACGGCGATATAAGGCCCGCTGGCACGTTCACTTTCATTGTGAATAGCCTGACTCAATAGCTCTTTACCCACCCCCTCTTCACCGCACAACAGAATAGGGAAACTCCCTCTCGCCGCCTGGCGACCAAAATGGATCAGTCGACGGGTTTCCGGGTCATCCGTCGACATCTGTTCAAAGGTGTGGCTGACTTTCCCGAGCTGGCTGGTCATCAACTGACGCATTTGTTCAACGGGATGAAGCAGCAGAATAAAGCTGTTGCCCTGTTCTTCAACGATAGGTTTCAGAGTAATAACAGCATCAACAAACTGGTGCTGGCTTTCGAAAGTCACTTCGACGTGATTCAGGCCGCGAGCATGTTTGATCGCCCGGCGCAGCAAGGTGGGCAGATTAACCAGGTCATTAATGTTTTTACCCTGGCTGGCCTGTGCATCCAGATGTAAAAGCAAAGCGGCACGGGCATTAAGAAACTGCAGAACGCCCTGCTCGTTCCATGCCATTACGCCATCATCCATGCTCTCTAACAGCCCATACATCTGATTAAGATGGCGGTTAGATTCGGCCAACAGGCTGTCGGTCAGCAAAGAGTTGCCGACTTCTCTGGCAATCGCCAGCGTCAGGGAGAGATCGGAAACGGACTCATGCTCCACCAGGCAGCACAGGGAAATGGAGCCAAACAGCCGCCCATGGTTATCAAAGACCGGGGTAGAGCAGAACGACCACGGATGCAGCGCCTGCTTAAAATGCTGATCGCCTGAGGTTTTTGTTGGCTGCCCTGGCATCGTCGCCAGCGATAGCGCACAACTGCCGATAATGCTCTCCGCACAGTAGCTACCGTCACGAAAGCCAAGTTCCGCCAGTTGTTCCACCGTCTGCGGATCGCCGCACCGGCTGAGAATACAAGCCGATTCATCCAGAATCAGCAGCGCACAGGGACGTCCATCCATAAACTCCCAGGCATCTTCCAGTGCGGCCTGTCCAATCGTCAGCAGTGCAGTCTTGCGGCGGCAAATCGACGCAAAAGTCAGTCCCTGCGCCTGATGCGGTGCCTGCCAGGTTTCCCGCTGCATAAACTTGCTGCAACGATGCCATGACTGAGCAATGACCGAAGAAACTTCCTTCCCGATGCCATGAGTGTGCGCCGTCATATCCATTTCCGCTGTTTTACCATAGACAACCCCTCCGGCAGAGACTGTCAGAGGGGGAGAAGATACTGAATAAAAGGCTTACCGACGTCTGATTAACGCGCCAGCCACTGCTGTCCCAGCAGGTCTGCCGTCAGAATAGCGGCATGGACGCTTTCAGGCGTCACCGGGAACGGCATATTGTGAATGGTTTCACCTTCCGCGCAGGTGGCTTTCGCAACAGCCATAATCTTAGCGTCGATGCCGTCTTTCACGCCCATTTGCGCCAGCGTTACCGGCAGATCCACTTTCTGGCAGAAATTCAGCACCGTTTCGATCTCTTCCATCGGGCTGTTCTGCAGCACCAGTTGCGCCAGCGTACCAAACGCCACTTTTTCACCGTGGTACAAATGGTGACACTCTTCCAGAATGGTGAAGCCGTTATGGATGGCGTGTGCCCCCGCGAGGCCACTGCTTTCAAAGCCAATGCCGCTGAGATAGGTGTTCGCTTCCACGATACGCTCCAAAGCATCGGTCACCACGCCAGCCTGTGCAGCCAGGCGAGCCTTTTCACCTTCTGCCAGCAGCGTATCATAGCACAAGCGTGCCAGGCTCAGGGCCGCCGCCGTGGACTGCCCCCCCGCCATGCTGGTCGCTCTGGCATCAAAACACGCTTTTGCTTCAAACCAGGTCGAGAGCGCATCGCCCATCCCGGCCACCAGCAGACGTACCGGCGCTTTGGCGATAATTGCTGTATCCATGACAACCATATCCGGGTTTTTCGGGTAGATCAGATATTCTTCGAACTCACCGGCTTCGGTGTAGATAACAGACAGCGCACTGGTTGGCGCATCCGTTGAGGCGATAGTTGGAATCACCACCACCGGCAGTTTCTGGTAGTAGCCAATCGCTTTGGCGGTATCCAGCGTTTTCCCACCGCCAATCCCAACCACACCACGGCAACCGTGCTGCTTCAGAATGGCAATCAGGCGATTAATTTCAACATGGCTGCATTCGCCATTGAAGCGTTCCGCGTGGCAGCTAATACCGTGGCTGTGCAGGCCATTGAGTACTTTGTCTCCCGCCAGTTTCATGACGAAGTCATCTGCAATCACGAAAAAGCTGTCTGCCAGATTTTTAGCGTATTGACCAAATAAGGTAGAAGCGTCAGGACCCTGGAGATATTTGGCTGGAGATTGAATAACTTTTAGCATTCCTTTCATCCTCAAATAAGTACATGTTTTTACATGGTGAGCCCTGGCGTTAACCTGTTTAGCCTGTTGCGAACGGCAAAAACGGGAGGTACCGGAGCGATGCAATAACTGTATGGCGAGGCGGGAACAAAAAAATCATTCGTCTTTTTGTTCTGATATGAAACAGATAAAAATGACATGCGTTCCATATTGAAACGATTAACCATAAAAATACTAAGGTTTGCGATCCCGATCCGTTCATTTGCCGGCAAATCCTTGCAGAACGCGAAAATCGAATTCCCTTTGCCTCTCTCTGACACCGTTAAAAGCAGTAAAAAAACGTTTACTGTGCCGTGTGGCCAACATTGAAAAGGCGATAAAAAAGTCGAGCGGGCTCGCATTGTGATCATTCCTCTCACAAATACGTTCCATTACGGAACAAAAAATAACAATTACGTTCCGTAATGAAACTCATTTTGCCGCTGTTTTTTTCCACGCTGACTCCGCCAGAATCTCCCCATCGCCTCCGCACCATGACAATGCATTCGGGGGTTTGTCTTACACTCAACCTCGAGGAGCCGTTATGTCTCAATTCTTTTTTAATCAGCGTACCCAACTCGTTAACGACGTCATCGACGGTACGATTATCACCAGTCCGTGGAACAATCTGGCGCGTCTGGAAAGCGATCCGGCTATTCGCATCGTGGTTCGTCGCGATCTCAACAAAGATAACGTGGCAGTGATCTCCGGTGGTGGCTCAGGACACGAACCCGCCCACGTTGGCTTTATCGGCAAAGGGATGTTGACCGCGGCAGTCTGTGGCGACGTGTTTGCGTCCCCGAGCGTAGATGCAGTGCTGACCGCAATCCAGGCGGTAACTGGCGATGCAGGCTGTCTGTTGATCGTTAAAAATTACACCGGTGATCGTCTTAACTTCGGCCTCGCCGCCGAAAAAGCACGCCGCCTTGGCTATAACGTCGAAATGCTGATTGTCGGCGACGATATCTCCCTGCCAGATAACAAGCATCCTCGCGGGATTGCGGGCACTATCCTGGTTCATAAAGTGGCAGGCTATTTCGCTGAACGCGGCTACAACCTCGCTACCGTCCTGCGTGAAGCGCAGTATGCAGCAAGTAACACCTTCAGCCTGGGCGTCGCCATTTCCAGTTGCCATTTGCCGCAGGAAACCGACGCCGCACCACGCCATCATGCGGGCCATGCCGAACTGGGCATGGGCATTCACGGCGAGCCTGGCGCCTCGGTTATTGCTACCCAAAACAGTGCGCAGGTGGTGACTCTGATGGTCGATAAACTGATGGCGGCACTGCCTGAAACTGGCCGTCTGGCGGTGATGATTAATAATCTGGGCGGCGTGTCCGTTGCTGAAATGGCTATCATCACTCGGGAACTGGCAAACAGCCCACTGCATCCGCGTATCGACTGGCTGATTGGCCCGGCCTCGCTGGTCACCGCCCTGGATATGAAAGGTTTCTCGCTGACCGCCATCGTACTGGAAGAGAGCATCGAAAAAGCGCTGTTAACCGAAGTAGAAACCAGCAGTTGGCCGACGCCTGTCCCACCACGCGAAATCAACTGTGTGCCATCATCGCAGCGCAGCGCGCGTGTCGAATTCCAGCCTTCAGCCAACACGCTGGTCGCCGGGATTATTGAGCAGGTCACCGGAACGCTTTCCGATCTGGAAGCACACCTCAACGCGCTGGATGCCAAAGTAGGTGATGGTGATACAGGTTCAACTTTTGCCGCTGGTGCACGTGAAATCGCTGACCTGCTGCATCGTGAGCAGCTTCCACTGAATAACCTCGCCACGCTGTTCGCCCTGATCGGCGAACGCCTGACCGTGGTGATGGGCGGGTCCAGCGGCGTACTGATGTCCATCTTCTTTACCGCCGCCGGGCAGAAGCTGGAGCAAGGGGCTGATGTTGCCGAAGCCCTGAACACAGGGCTGGCGCAGATGAAGTTCTACGGCGGTGCAGACGAGGGTGACCGTACGATGATTGATGCGCTGCAACCCGCGCTGACATCTCTGCTGGCACAACCGCAAAACCTGCAAGCCGCTTTTGACGCCGCACAGGCAGGCGCAGAGCGTACCTGTCTGTCGAGCAAAGCCAACGCGGGTCGCGCATCGTATCTCAGCGGTGAAAGCCTGCTGGGCAATATGGACCCCGGTGCACACGCCGTCGCAATGGTATTTAAAGCACTGGCAGAGAGTGAGTTGGGATAAGCCATAAGTGCCTGATGCGCTTCGCTTATCAGGCCTACGAGTGCAAGCCTTTGTACGCCGCCATTCGGCAAAGAAATGCCTGATGCACTGCGTTTATCAGGCCTACGAGTGCAAACCTTTGTAGGCCGGATAAGGCGTTCACGCCGCCATCCGGCAAAGAAATGCCTGATGCGCTTCGCTTATCAGGCCTACGAGTGCAAACCTTTGTAGGCCGCCATCCGGCGAAGAAATGCCTGATGCGCTGCGCTTATCAGGCCTACGAATGCAAACCTTTGTAGGCCGGATAAGGCGTTTACGCCGCCATCCGGCGAAGAAATGCCTGATGCGCTGCGCTTATCAGGCCTACGAGTGCAAACCTTTGTAGGCCGGATAAGGCGTTTGCGCCGCCATCCGGCAAAGAACTGCCTGATGCACTGCGCTTATCAGGCCTACGAGTGCAAACCTTTGTAGGCCTGATAAGGCGTTTACGCCGCCATCCGGCTGCATATTAGCGATAGACGCGAATACCGCCTTCTACGCCCCGACTAAACAATACTTGCCACAGCTCAATATCTCTGGCGCGGAACGCACCGGCACAAGCGCACAGGTAATAATTGAACATCCTTCTGAAGGTCGCGGAATAACGCGATGACAGCTCTGGCCACGCCTGATTAAACCGTGCATGCCAGGCCATCAGCGTTTTATCATAGTCACTGCCAAAGTTATGCCAGTCTTCCATCACGAATCGCGACTCGCTCGCTTCAGCAATATGCGAAATCGCCGGTAAGCAGCCATTCGGGAAAATATATTTATTGATCCACGGATCAACGCTCATCCCTTTTTTATTGCTGCCAATGGTATGCAGCAGGAACAATCCGTCCGACTTCAAACAGCGGTCAGCAATACTGAAATAGGTATCGTAATTTTTTGGCCCCACATGCTCGAACATCCCCACGGAGACAATACGATCGTAGTGCTTGTCGAGGTCACGATAATCCTGAAGCAGGATGGTCACATCCAGGCCTTCACAGCGCTGCTGCGCCATTTTTTGCTGCTCTTTCGAGATAGTGACGCCTTCTACCGCCACGCCATAATGGCGCGCCGCATATTCGGCCAGTCCGCCCCAACCGCAACCAATGTCCAGTAAACGCATGCCCGGTTTCAGTTGCAGCTTCTCGCAAATCATTTTTAATTTGGCGTTTTGCGCATCTTCTAAAGTGGTAGCCTCTTTCCAGTAGCCACAGGAATATTGCATGTGGGGATCCAACATGAGCGCAAAGAGATCGTTGCCAATATCGTAGTGTTCTTTACCGACAATCCACGCACGACTGCGAGACTGCAAATTAAACAGGCGGGCGCTGGCAATACGCAATATATCCTTCAGATTTCCCGGCATTTGCTGGTCGAGTTTTGCTTTCAGGATTTTACAGAACAGAACATCGAGGCGTTCGCAGTCCCACCAGCCTTCCATATAGCTTTCGCCAAGCCCTAAGGAGCCTTGTTGCAGCACCCGTTTAAAGAAACCGGCATGATGAAGTTGAATATCCCAGGGGCGGGAACCATTAATCTGAATATCTGCTTGCTGGAGCAGCTCTTTTCCCATTCGGGTCCAGTTATCATTTGTTTCATTGACGATGACAGCGTCTGAACAAAGCGTGTTCATGGTATTTACCAAAGGTGGGCTATTAATTCTTACGCAAGATTATTATGGAAAAAAGAATGTATGTATTATGATTTGCGGACAAGATCTATCGAGCAGCGGCCACCTAACCGGGAGAATCACTTCTTTGAGTATGGATACTTTCCCCCCAAAACAGTGGAACTCCTTCCCCGACGACTCCATGACCGAGTTGCCGCAGGACGTTTACTTTCGCTCTTATGTCCTTGAAGCCAACCACCATGTTCCGCAGCACTCACATGCTTTTATGCAGTTTCATTTTGCCCGCAAAGGCAGTATGCGCATTGATGTCGCCGGCAAGTGCTGGATAATCCCCGCGCATTACGGCATCTGGATCCCCAATAATACTGAGCATGCCGTTTGGGCGCTGGATGATGTGCATTTAGAGAATCTGGATATTAAACCGGGCTTTCTCGAAGAAAGTATCCATGAGTGTAAAGTCGTGGCGATCAGTGATTTCGCCAGAGAGTTTATTCATTACGCCACGAATTCAATTTCAGGCCATTATGATAGCCAGTCAAAAGAAGGCAAACTGGTCAGTGTGCTGGTGGACATTATTCTGCAATTACCAGAGGTCGCCTTTGTATTACCCTGGCCGCAGGATCGCGAATTAACCAATGTATGCCGAACAATACAAGCGTCTCCGGCGCTGGAACATTCAGTAGAGTATTGGGCACAACATTTGGGTATGTCTGCCCGCACCTTTTCGCGTCATTTCAAAAAAGAAACCGGATTACCCTTCAGCGTCTGGAAGCAAAAAATGCGAATTCTGGAGTCAGTACTCATGCTGAAGAAAAATAAAAGCGTAACCGCCGTGGCGCTCGATGTAGGATATTCAAGCACCGCAGCGTTTAGTTATGCATTCCGCCAGGCGTTTGGCGTTTCACCGTCACATTATTAATTAACGTTCCGACGTTGATGCCAGTAAGCCGCGGCGCGTACCAACTGCTGATCGAAAGCCTCAGTAGCAAAGCGGGCGCTCAGGTTTTTCACCACTTTTCCTTCGCCAGTTATCCAGATGAAATAATCCTGTGCAGGCACGGTCAACTGTGAAAGCTGCTCATTCACTGCCTGTTCGTCATGGCCGACAAACCACTGAATTGTAAAACCGTCGAGATGAGCGAAATAATCCTGATACGCTGCATCGCGTACGCTGACCAGCGCCGTCACATTTGGACGTACCGCTAAACGACCGATCGCCTCCAGCCGGCGACGTAGCGCTGGCATTCCAGATTCATCACACAAGTAAACCTGGTACGCATAGTCTTCTGGTATCACCAGCGAGCCACGCGGTCCGCCAATCGTCAATTTGTCACCTTCACGCGCATTCATCGCCCACGTACTCGCCACGCCGCCATCGTGGATATAAAAATCCAGCGCCAGTTCATGGCGTGCCGGGTCATACAACGGCGTGTAATCACGGGATACCGGGCGTACACCCTCTGGCCAGACAATCCCCTCATCCGTCACGACGGGTGGCACAAAGTGACTTCCCGGTTCCGGGAAAAAGACCTTGGTATGGTCGTCAAAACCCTGTGAGCTAAAACCATCCAGTGCGTCACCGCCCAGTACAATGCGCTGAAAACCCGCGCTGATACGTTCAACCCGCAGGACAGTCAGTTCACGGAAGCGCAGCTCATTGCGAACGCGCTGTGGATAGCGTGAAGTGTTATTTGTCATTTTTTCGCCTTCGTGACAGAGATTAGATATATCTAAATAAATTCCAAATGATAATGATTGCTAATTGAGAATATTGCAAGAACTTTTTTGATAGGGTCTGGACAGAGCCTCCAAAACGCCGCAATAAAAAATAAATACATACAAATCAATAAATTAAATTAATATTTCTGCACAGACTTGCAAACAGAAAAAGTTTAGATATAAATTAGATATATCTAAACAACATCAGGAGATGAATGATGCAAGATCATCATGAAGGGTGCTGCAAACATGCAGAACACCAGCACGAAGGCTGCTGTAAAGGCGAAGGACATCGCCACGAAGGTCACCACAGCGAACACCACGAAGGTTGCTGCAAAGGTGAAGAACGTCGTCACGAAGGCTGTAACAAAGAGCACCACCATGAGCATGGCTGCGGACACCGCCACGGTCGCGGTGGTGGTGGCGGTCGACGTCAGCGCTTCTTCGGTCACGGCGAATTACGTCTGGTGATTCTGGATATTTTGACCCGCGATGCCAGTCACGGTTATGAGCTAATCAAAGCCATTGAAACATTGACGCAGGGTAATTACACCCCAAGCCCGGGCGTGATTTACCCGACACTGGATTTCTTGCAGGATCAGTCGCTTATCGCCATCCGTGACGAGGAAGGTGGACGTAAGCAAATCACAATCACGGAGCAAGGCCTGCAATGGCTGGAAGAGAACCAGGAACATCTGGAACATATCCACGAACGTATTAAAGCACGCTGTGTCGGCTTTGAATTACGCAAGAATCCACAGATGAAAAGAGCACTGGAGAATTTTAAAGCCGTGCTGGATCTGCGGGTCAATCACGGTGACACCAGCGAAGCGCAAATCAAGAAGATCATCGGAATTATCGATCGCGCATCGCTGGACATCACCCAGCTTGATTAAGCAGGCTGCGCGTCCTCTTTACGCACGCGGAACACTTTAATCATCTCTTTTAAGTGTAATGCCTGTTCGTTTAATGACGCCGCTGCCGCAACGGACTCCTCTACCAGACAGGAGTTCTGTTGCGTGGTGGTGTCGATCAGGCCAATCGCACTGTTAATCTGCGAAATACCTTCCGTCTGCTCGCGGCTGGCCTGACCGATTTCCCGCAATATCACATCCATTTCTTCAACGTTAGTGACCATTCCAGTGATCAACGCGTTGGCTTTTTCAACCAGCGCCAGTCCTTCCCGGGTTTGACTGGTGGAGTCTTCAATCAGATTGCGGATCTCACTGGCAGACGATGCGCTTTTTTGCGCCAGTTGACGCACTTCTCCGGCAACTACCGCGAAACCACGCCCGTGCTCACCGGCGCGCGCCGCTTCGACAGCCGCATTCAGCGCCAAAATATTAGTTTGAAAAGCAATCGAATCGATCAGGTTGATAATTTCTGACATACGGTTAGAGGTTTCATTAATCACGCGTATTTTCTGCGTCACCTGATTCATCATCTCACCGTTGTTTTTCACGACCGTCGCCGCTCCCGTAGACAGCTTCGTCGCTTCATGGGTATGGTCTGCCGTCGTTTTGACCGTCGCGGTAATTTGTTCCATCGACGCCGCGGTCTGTTCTACCGAGCTTGCCTGTTCTTCGGTACGCGCAGCCAAATCCTGATTACCCGCGACAATCTGCGCCGCCGCCGCAGAGATATTCTCGGAGCCGTTTTGCACTTCCTCGACAATCTCTAACAGTCGGGTTTTCATTGCCATCAGCGCTTGCAGCAGCACACCGGTCTCATCCTTCTGTTCCATACTGATGTTGCGAGTGAGATCGCCCTGCGCAATCGCCTCGGCAAACTGCACGGCTTCATTAAGGGGTCGGGTAATTGAGCGCACAATATACCAACCCATCACACAACCGGCAGCAATGCTGATCAGCGCCAGAGTAATCAACAGTGCGCGATTGGTGTGGAAATCATATTCCACCTGAGCGCCCGCCTTCTGCATCTGGGCATCTTCAATGGCGATCAACTCCTGCACTTTTGCTTTATACGCCTGCTGCACATTCACCGTGCGGGTCATCATCTCGTGCATTGCACCGGAGCGATCGTGATTCTGCAGCGCCTGCAGAATGCGGAATCGGGAAGCCAGATACTGCTCACGCACATCGCGGATATCCGCAATAATTTTTTTGGATGCATCATTGAGAGGCGCTGCACTCAGCGCATCCAGCAGAGCAGAAATTTGCTGGCTGATGGTATCGAGCTTTTTCTGGGACGCCTGGGTCCATTTACCTTCCTCATCCAATAACATCAATTGTTGAGTACTGACAAACTCCTGAAAATTATCAATGAGCAGATTGGCTTTTACCGTAATCGGATAGTCATTGGTAATGATGTTCTGCATCCCACTGTTACTACGATCCAGACTCAACAGCGAAAGGCCCGAACTCACCATCATCAGTACAATAAACAAACCAAACGCGATAAATAACTTCGAGCGAATCTTTACGTTATGCAAGAACATATTTTCTCCCTGGAGACGGTTTTCTTCAGACAGATATCCTTATCGGTCAGCAATCACCTAACTTTATGATATTGATCGTTTTTTAATTTACACCAATGTTGCTAAATAGTTTTTGACGATGAATCAAGCAAGACCGATCGTTATATAAGCGATATTTAACAATATTTAAAAACAGGGCGCTCGCCGTCAAAATGGAATAATGAAAATAGGACCGTAATACCAAAGTGGTATTATTTAATATATAATTAACAAAATTATTACAAAAAACGCCTACCGGGGACGATAAGCGTTTGGCGGGAAAATGGGATGGGGTGAGAATTAATGCAGCACGGTCACCGCATCTTCCAGGCGACCGGCACGATGTTTTACCATTGCTGAAATCTGCGCGCTCTCTTCGACCAGTTCGGCATTTTTCTGCGTAATATTGCTCAACTCATTTACGGCACGGGTCAGGCTGGAAAGCCCATCTGACTGCTCCAGCGTTGAATGGCTGATTTGCGCAATCAACTGCGTCACATTCTGGACCTGCGCCACAATATCATCCATTGTCCGCCCTGCGGCATGAACCTGATCGGAGCCGGACTGCACCTTGTCGGCGCTGGCATCAATCAGTTTACGGATGTCATTTGCTGCGCTTGCACTACGACTGGCAAGATGACGTACCTCTCCAGCCACTACCGCAAATCCTTTTCCTTGTTCGCCCGCCCTGGCCGCTTCAACCGCCGCATTCAGCGCCAGAATATTTGTCTGGAAAGCGATATCGTTAATCAGGGTCGTGATAGTGCCGATCCGTTGGGTGCTGTTGGCAATATCGTCCATTGTTTTAATGACCGTATCCATCGCCTCACCGCCCTGTGTCGCCGCGCTGCTGGCAGCAATAGACAGCTTGTCAGCCGCCGCTGCCGTCGCAGAGTTTTGCTTCACCGATGCCGCCATCTGATTCATGGTGGTGACCGTTTCCTGCACATTCTCTACCGTCTGCTGTGTATGCTTGTTTAAATCATCACTGCCTTTCGCCAGCGTTTCACTGTCGTTACGCACACAGCTGACCTGACTCGACACGTCATGAATAAGCCAGCGGCACATTAACCCTAACTGCCCCACCGCCCGTAGCATCAGACCCAGTTCATCGCTACGGTTAAGATGGGTCACGCTGTTGCGCTCGCCAGTCGCTACTTTCAGTGCCTGCTGGGCAACATTCTCGATTGGGCGCACAATCTGCCATTCGAAAATAACCGTCGCCAGCAGCATCACCAGTGCGCTCACCAACAGTTGCGGCCATTCAGCCCCCATCTGCTGTAGCGCAGTTGCCAGGATGACAAACATGAAAGCCATGACACTGCGTACCCGCCAGCGAACCGGAAGCGACGGGAGTTTACCCAACCAGCCTTTACGTACCACCAGCCCCTTATGGACGCGCCGATGACAACGGCCTTCATTGAGTGCTTTATATAAAGGTTCGACCGCCGCAATTTCCGCTTCCGTCGCCCGGGTACGGATCGACATATACCCGGTTACGCGCCCTTCCCGCACCATCGGCACCGCATTGGCCCTCACCCAGTAGTGATCGCCATTCTTCCGCCGGTTTTTCACAATACCGCTCCACGGTTCCCCTTGTTTCAGGGTGTACCACATATCCGCAAACGCCGCTTTCGGCATGTCCGGGTGACGAACCAGGTTGTGCGGCTGAGCAAGCAATTCATTCAGCTGATAGCCGCTGACCTGGACAAAGGTATCGTTCGCATGGGTGATATAGCTTTGTAAATCGGTGGTCGACATGAGGGTGATATCATCATCCAGCGGTGTATTTTGCTGACTAACGTAGGGATGAGAAGACATGGTTGCGTCCTGTGCAGGTTATCTGGTTGTTAACTCTTTCGGCTTATGTTATTTCGGCGCTAATCTTTTTAACTTTAGTTGTTAAATTTGATTTAGATCGCAATTTGCGATTAAACCTCAAAATTTGTATGTTTTCTAATTCATTGATTTAAAATACTTTCATTACGTAACTATTCAGCACACCTTCACTCTGCGCACCGCAACAGTGCAATTTTCGCCCACTTTTAGCGCAATGACGCGTTTTTCCCGTCGGTTTTACGCGCGTAAACCTGGGCAAAATGCCAGCAAATGTTAATGTTTGAGATTAAATGTTGCACAAGCAAGATCTTCCCTGGTGTTTATCCCGATTTTCGTTAAGCGCGTCGGGATGGCGCAATCCCTGCAATACTTAATTCAGTATCATGTGATACGCGAGCTCCGGGAGCATATTTTGAACAGGTTACCTTCCAGCGCATCGGCTCTGGCCTGCAGCGCACACGCACTGAATCTCATCGAGAAGCGAACGCTTGATCATGAGGAAATGAAAGCACTAAACCGAGAGGTGATTGATTACTTCAAAGAGCATGTCAATCCGGGGTTCTTAGAGTATCGAAAATCTGTAACTGCCGGCGGGGATTACGGAGCCGTAGAGTGGCAAGCGGGAAGCCTGAATACGCTTGTCGACACCCAGGGACAGGAGTTTGTCGATTGCCTGGGAGGTTTTGGAATTTTCAACGTGGGGCACCGTAATCCAGTAGTGGTCTCCGCCGTACAGAATCAACTCGCGAAACAACCTCTGCACAGCCAGGAATTACTTGACCCATTACGGGCCATGCTGGCAAAAACGCTTGCTGCACTGGCTCCCGGAAAGCTGAAATACAGTTTCTTCAGTAACAGCGGGACCGAGTCGGTTGAAGCGGCGCTAAAACTGGCGAAAGCGTATCAATCGCCGCGCGGTAAATTTACATTTATTGCCACCAGCGGAGCCTTCCACGGTAAATCGCTGGGGTCGCTATCCGCTACAGCTAAATCAACCTTCCGCAAACCGTTTATGCCGCTGCTGCCGGGCTTCCGCCATGTTCCTTTTGGCGATATTGATGCCATGCGCACCGTCCTGAGCGAATGTAAAAAGACCGGCGACGATGTTGCCGCCGTGATTCTGGAGCCAATCCAGGGGGAAGGAGGCGTGATCCTGCCGCCGCAAGGGTATTTAACTGCGGTACGTAAACTTTGCGATGAGTTTGGCGCGCTGATGATCCTCGACGAAGTGCAAACTGGCATGGGGCGCACCGGCAAGATGTTCGCCTGCGAACATGAAAACGTGCAACCTGACATTCTGTGTCTGGCCAAGGCGCTCGGAGGTGGCGTGATGCCAATTGGCGCGACCATTGCCACCGAAGAAGTGTTCTCCGTCCTGTTCGACAACCCTTTCCTGCATACCACCACGTTCGGTGGCAACCCGCTCTCATGCGCGGCAGCGCTGGCGACCATTAACGTCCTGCTGGAGCAAAATTTACCCGCTCAGGCAGAGCAGAAAGGCGATATGTTGCTGGATGGTTTCCGTCATCTGGCGCGGGAATATCCGGATCTGGTACACGACGTTCGCGGTAAAGGCATGCTGATGGCGATTGAGTTTGTCGATAATGAGATTGGCTACAGCTTTGCCAGTGAAATGTTCCGTCAGCGAGTGCTGGTCGCCGGAACACTGAATAACGCGAAGACGATCCGTATCGAACCGCCGTTGACGTTAACGATCGAGCAATGCGAACTGGTATTACGATCAACCCGCAAAGCCCTGGCCGCATTACGGGTGAGCGTGGAGCAGGTGTAACAACCTTACCCGGCCTATAAAAGACACCCTTTTGTAGGCCGGATAAGGCGTAGCCGCCATCCGGCAATTAGCCTAACTTAAACAATCCTTACCCCCGCCGGCATGACGCGTTCAGGCGCCAACAGCACGCTTTCACTGCCATCATCAGTTTCGGCACACAGCAACATGCATTCTGAGGTTTCACCGCGCATTTTGGCCTTTTGCAGATTGCACAACACCACCACCGTTTTCCCCATCAACTCCTCTTCGCGGTAATACGGCACCAGACTGGTTACCGTTTGCAGCGTTTTGTCGCCGACATCAACCTGCACGATATAGAGTTTATCGGCATTTTCGTGGCGCTTCACTTGCGCTACTTTTCCAACACGTATTTCCATCCGGGCAAAATCGGCAAAGGCAACGGTATCCATTTCTCTCTCCACGGTAAAATTTTACTAAAAAATAGCCGAATTTTCGTGGAAGATAAAGCGCGAAGAATTTACTAAAAACAGATGCATCTCATGGGGCTTCATTTACAATGAACAGCCCATGCGGTCGAATGGTGGAATGAAAGGCAAATATGGCAACACTTAAAGATATAGCAGCGGAAGCTGGCGTTTCTCTGGCAACGGTATCCCGCGTTCTGAATGACGATCCAAACCTGAATGTGAAAGAGGAAACCCGGCATCGTATTCTGGAGATTGCAGAAAAGCTGGAGTACAGGAGCAGTTCTTCCCACAAAATGCAGGTGAGTGTTGCCAGTCAGCACCATATTCTCGCACTTTACAGTTACCAGCAGAAACTGGAGATCAACGATCCCTACTATCTGTCTATCCGCCACGGTATTGAAACACAGTGTGAAAAGTTGGGTATTGAGCTCACCAACTGCTATGAACATCATGTTCCACCCAGCATCAAAAAACTGACGGGTGTCCTTGTGGTTGGGAAGGCCAGCGATGCAATACGCCAGACCGCCACAGCGCTAACGGACAATATCTGTTTTATTGATTTTCAACCTCCGGGCGGCGGTTACGATTTCGTTGATACCGATCTGGTACGCATTAGCCAGGAGATCGTCGACTTTTTCATCAAACAGGGTGCGACACGCATCGGTTTCATTGGTGGTCAGGACGTGCCAGGAGAAGCGGATATCCGCGAAGTTGCCTTTGTGAAATACGGGCAGCAGAAAGGTGTCGTTTCAGAAATGGATATCTACCGGGGCGGTTTCTCCAGCGCATCTGGCTATGAGCTAGCCAAAAAAATGCTGGCAAAACAAGATTATCCGTCAGCCTTGTTTGTTGCTTCTGACTCTATCGCTATCGGCGTATTACGGGCAATTCATGAAAATGGGGTCCGGATTCCGGAGCAAATTTCGCTCATCAGCGTCAACGATATCCCTACCGCGCGTTTTACCTTTCCCCCACTCTCCACCGTGCGTATCCACTCTGAGATGATGGGCATTCAGGGTGTTAACCTGCTGATTGAAAAAGCGCGCGATGGCCGCGTGTTGCCGCTTCAGGTCTATGTCCCGAGCCAGCTGAAACTGCGCGGTACAACCCGCTAGTGTTCGCTTTGCCCGATAGTGTCGTCGGGCAAATCCTCCCTTCCTCACAGCCCGTCAATTTTCTCTATTTCGTGATCGAGTTAAAGTAAATCGAATTCCTCTATTTTATTTAGTAAAAAGTTTACTAAAATAATTACCTGTGATGTCGTTGAGCACAGGCTGTTAACGGTCGATTCATGCGTAAGGAAAGAAAATGAGGATTATCGATAACGTAGAACAGTTGCAACAACATACGCATACGAAAAATCACTGGCAGCGTTGCGCAGAGGTGATAGGAAAGCTCGATAGCCTCTCTCCCGGTGTGGTTTACTCGCAGGGAGAGACGCTGAACTACGACGTCAGAATCGACAGCACAACGGATGCCCTGTTTATCGGCCATCGCCGTTGCATTGAGGTGCATTACTTTTTACAGGGCACACAAAAAATCGAATACGCGCCGAAAACCCAGCTACAGGAAATTGACTACTACCGGCAAGACACCGACCGTGAATACCTGAAAGGTTTGGGGCAAACCGTACAGGTCAGTGCTGGACAAGTATTCATCTTTGATACTGACGAGGCATATCGATTCATTACCCATGCTATCGTGAAAAAATTGGTTATTAAAATCATCACGGAAGAGAACACCAGGCTGGTATAAACAGATTATTACGCCAGTGCATGGCAAAAGCATTTATT